>CAVDPO010000090.1:0-10111 GCA_963610855.1 Segatella copri | reverse complement strand
CTTTCGAGCAATAATTCTATCATAAAAAACCGGAAATTTCCGGTTTTTTTAGGAGACACTCTGCATGATAAAAAGAGATTTCTACTTAAATCAATTAATAGCTAAGCGCAAAAGCTCAAAAGTGAAAATCATAACAGGGCTCAGACGGTGTGGAAAATCTTATCTCCTTACGAAAATCTATAAAGATTATCTAAAAAGCATAGGGATAGAAAATTCGCAAATAATAATTGTTGAATTGGATGATGAAGCCAATGATGAGTTACTAAAGAAGGGCAATCTTAGACAATACATTGAAGCTTTAGCTTCTGATGAAACCAAAGATTATTATATCTTTTTAGACGAAATTCAATTAGTTGAGGATTTTGTACGAGCAGTTAATTCATTAAACAAACATGAAAATTATGATGTCTATATTACAGGCAGCAATTCAAGATTTCTTTCTAAGGATATAAATGACGAATTTAAGGACAGGGGTACAGAAATTAATGTTAGGCCTCTTTCTTTTTCAGAATTTTACTTTGCATATAAGGAAGATAAGCGTTTTGCATTACGAGATTATTTACGTTTTGGTGGTATGCCCGCCTTGTTTGAAGAAGAAAACGATTTAGCAAAAGAGCGATATCTAAATAATTTAATGCAAAAAGTCTATATTGATGACATCAAAAAAAGACTTAATACAAAAAATGTAGATGAATTAGCCTCTGTTGTAGATGCATTATGTTCAATTACAGGGAATTTAACCAACCCGTTAAATATGGCAAATTATTTATCTAGCGAGAAAAATATTAAAATAAGTTATGAAACAATATCATTGTTTTTAGATGGTGTTGTAGATGCTTTTTTGTTTGACAAGGTTAGACGATACAACATAAGAGGCAAAGCATACCTTAATACTCCTTCAAAATACTACTGCGAAGACATAGGGTTGCGAAATGCTAGATTGAATTTTAGAGAACCAAATCAAGGCTTTTTGATTGAAAACACAGTTTATAATGAGCTTGCAACAAGAGGCTACAGAGTTGACGTTGGTTTTTTGGAGAGAAAAGTTAAAAATAAGGATAATAAATGGGTATATACACAAAGTGAAGTTGACTTTATTGCTCGTACTTCAAGCAAAGAATACTATATCCAAATTATGGATAATATCCCGCAAGGAAAGCATTTAGACAACGAGTATGATGCGCTTTTGGCTGTCCCTGGCTCATTTAAGAAAATAATGGTTGTAAACAACCCCATATTAAGTTACACAAATGACAATGGAATTCTTGTTATCTCTCTTGAAGAATTTTTACTTAACCAAAATTCATTAAATTTATGATGGCTTAGCAGTCTGCGAGACAAAACCAACCACGCAATTATTTGCGCATAGGACAAGGAAAAAGGACAACGACAGTATATTGCTATACGGCGTTGTCCACATTGACGCAGTAATATGCGCAAAAGAAAAGAGAGCAATCACGACGCTATTTGCGAGAGCATGCTAGAAACAATGCATGGGACAGTATTTTCTATACGGCCCATGCTGAAGTGACGACGCAGACTACGCAATAAATTGCTTGCGCAGTTATTTGCGCATAGGACAAGGAAAAAGGACAACGACAGTATATTGCTATACGGCGTTGTCCGCATTGACGCAGTAATATACGCAAAGAACTAGCAAGAAGCTTGGGCAAGGGTGATAGATGCAGTAACCACAATATCCTCCACACTGCATCCTCTAGATAAATCAGACACAGGTCTTGCAAATCCTTGAAGAATTGGGCCATAAGCTTGAGCACCAGCTAGGCGCTGAACAAGTTTGTAGCCAATATTGCCAGCTTGAAGATCTGGAAAAACTAAGACATTAGCATGACCAGCGACAGAAGAACCGGGAGCTTTTTGTGATGCAACAGACTCAACAATAGCAGCATCTAATTGAAGCTCTCCATCAATTTTAAGATTTGGACACTTAGCTTTTACAAGTTCAGTTGCTTGAGTAACTTTGTCTACAAGTTCTCCTTTTGCACTACCCTTAGTTGAATAAGAAAGCATAGCAACAACAGGCTCAGCATCAAGGAAAGTTCTACAAGACTGTGCAGAAGCCTCTGCAATCTCTGCAAGTTGCTCTGCTGTAGGATTTGGAATAGTAGCACAGTCAGCAAAAATGAATGTACCATTGAGGCCATACTGGAATTTGTCAGTTGATACAACAAAACAAGATGATGCGCTCTTAATGCCTGGTTTGCACTTAATAATTTGGAAAGAAGCAAGAAGAACATTTCCTGTAGTATTCTCTGCGCCTGCGACCATAGCATTAGCATCATGTAAACGAGTCATCATAGCACCCCATCTAAGAGGATCTACTATGAGGTCATATGCCTGTTCTAAAGTCATGCCCTTAGCCTTTCTTAATTCGTAATATTCATTGGCATAAGCTTGCCTTTTTTCGCTCGTAGTAGGGTCAATAATTGCAATCCCGCAAAGATCAACACCCAAGGTTTTAGCATTGGCCTTAACCGCATCTGGGTTTCCAAGAAGTGTTACAGAAGAAGCAATACCCTCGTCAAGAATTATTCTTGCAGCTTTAACAGTTCTTGGCTCTAAGCCCTCTGGCAGAACAAGCGCCTTTTTTGCTGCAATAGCTTTTGCTTTCATTTTTTCTGCAAATGTCATCTTTTTTCTCCTATCAAAACCCACGGCGCAAAGGTCTTGGGCAAGTATTCTTTTAACACGCAAAGAATATTCAACAAAGAGGACTTTTTCAAGTTACAAAACCACTAATTACGCACTCAAATTAGACCGATATTCTCGAACAAAACCCACGTCTATTTCACAGGTTTTTCTTCTAGTATCAATTTCATTCTTTTTGCAATATCAACAAAGTAATTGAGAGCAAGATTGTTGGAATCTTTTCTCCATACAAGCCACGTTGGATGAACTGCTTTGACACCTTCAATTTGCAAGAATTTAAGAGTACTAGACTTATAATATTTTGAAAGATTGGAATTTAACAAAGTAAAACCAAGCCCACTCTCAACAAATAAATCTACAGTGTCAGTGTCTTTTACAAACTTGATTTTATCTGGAACTTTGCCACAGATTTCCTGAAACTTCTCCATCCTTTGTTTCCTTACTTCTTCACCCTCAATATCTAGGCATATAAGTTGCTCTTTTTGCAAATCTTCCTTAGAGACAGTTTCTTTTGTAGCAAGCGAATGAGATTTACTAAAAACAGCATTAACAACACCAGCTTTACAACGTCTAATATTGTATAAACTTGTATCAAACCCTTTGAAATCTCCAAGCAAGATAGCATCAAACTCACCGTTTTCAAAAGATTCAAAAATCTCAGAGTACCCACTTGTTCTTACATTAATTTCCACATTGGGGTACTCTTTTGAATATTGTTCTATAACTTCTATAAGATTCATTCTTGGAGATGGCCCATTACAACCAATAGACAAATATCCAGTCATACCCTCTCCAAGTGCTTTTACTCTAGCAATAACAGCATCTATTTGAGTAACAGCTGGTCTTATTTGAGAGATAAAAAGCTCTCCTAATTTTGTTGTAGTTACACTTTTGTTATTTCTATTAAAAATCTTTATTCCTATTTCTTTTTCAAGATTTTTTATTTGCTGACTCAACCCTTGCTGAGAAATAAAATGAAGCTCTGCAACTCTTGTAAAGTTTTTATATTCATCAATGTCAAGACAATAATGTAACACTTCAGTAGTCATTTTTTCTCCCTTAAAAGAAATAAACTAAAATAGCTCAACAATACTAGATAACAACTTATCCACAAACATTATAGCACTAAAATCTTGAATTGGGAGATTTTCGAAAATGATCTTTCAAAGTTTAGACATATATTTACAAAAAAGGCTCTCATGTACCAGTATTAAAAGCACATAAGAGCCAATATTCAAAAGCTAATCATTAACCAAGATCCCACGGTTCAATGTGTTTGGCTATTCTATCAGGTGTAATAGTAATTGCATCCTGCGGGCAATCTCTCATACAGTAGAGACAAACCATGCAGTCTTCAGGATACTTAATTTCACATCTTGCACCACAAGTCATACAACGCTGAGCTTCCAAGAAAGCTTCATTTTGTGTAAACGATTCGCCATTTGAAGGAGTTTGCCTTGGGAATGTAGGAATATCTTCTTTTGGTGGATACTCCACTCTTAGGTCATCTCTTCTTCCTTCTTCTAAGTCTTTACCTGTCAAATATCTACTTATGGATTCAGCAGCTTCTCTACCCCCCGCAATAGCATCTACAACAAACTTTTGACCAAGGAAAACATCTCCACCAACAAAAATTGCTTTATCAGCTGTCTGATTGGTAAGTTTATCTGCTTTTGCAAGATTTCTTTCATTAAGAACAACATTTGTACCAACAAGAAGATTTCCCCATTTTGGTTTTTGTCCAATACAGTAAAGTAGTGTTTGACATTTTGCACTTGTTACTTGAGAATCGTCAAATTTAGGATTAAATTTACCGTTCTCTAAAACAGACAAGCACTTATGGAATTTAACCTCTTTAGTTACTCCTTTTGAGTCAATGTTTGTTTGTCCCCAACCAGCATTAATTTCAATTCCATCTTTTTCGCATGCTGTTCTATCTTCTTTTCCCATTGGTAAACTATCATAAGATTCCAATGCAAAAAGTTTTACACTCTTAGCACCAAGTCTCTTGGCTGTTCTTGCGACATCTGCGCCAATGTTTCCGCCACCTATGACAACAACATCCCCCTCTACGTTTGTTCTGTTTCCTTCATAAATGCTCTTCATGAAATCAACACCAGCAATAACCTCTTCTGCATCTTCCCCAGGAACACCAAGTTTTCCTCCATTATGAAGTCCAATGGCAATGTAAAATGCTTCATAGCCTTCTTTTTTCAAGGAATCAATTGTTACATCTTTGCCAACCTCAACGCCACATTTAATTTCAACTCCCATGTCTAGAAGATCTTGAATTTGTTTCTTCACAACAGTTCTAGGGAGTCTGAAATCTGGTATGGCAAGGCTAAGCATTCCACCCGCGATTTTCTCTTTTTCAAATACTGTTACACTAAAGCCTTTTTGACAAAGATAATATGCTGCAGAAAGTCCAGCGGGGCCTGAACCTATTATAGCAACTTTGCCAGCATAGATTACTCTTTCTTTCTCTACTTTGGCATCCTTAAAATAATCTGCAACATATCTTTCAAGACAGTTAATGTTGACAGCTTCATCAACAAGCTTACGGGCACATTCACTTTCACATGGATGTGGACAAATTCTTCCTGTTACCGCAGGGAACGGGTTGTAAGCTTTAAGCTCTTTATACGCCTCATCCATCATTCCCATTTCTACATAATAAGAGTACTTTCTTACGCTTATCTTTGCAGGACAACCTTTTGCACATGGCGACTTAAGTTCTACATTAACAGGCTGAATATTTAATCTAAAAACATCCTCCGGACATGTATCTACACATCTACCACAACCATTGCATTTTTTTGGATCAATCTTTGCTACTGGCATCTACTTACCCACCTTTCCTTCTGCTCTGAGTTTGGGGAGAGCCTCTTTTTCAAGTGGCATCTCAGCTATATATCGTTTCTCATATGGAACATCCAGATTGACTTTTAACCGTTCTGGAATTTCTTCTTTGCGGAATACCATCTCCCCATTTTCATCTTTCCTACAAATAAGCCAGCAAAGCCAGTTTTTGTCATCCCTGTAAGGATAATCTTCTCTAAAGTGAGACGATCTGCTTTCTGTTCTTTCAAGAGAAGCTCTCAAATTAAGCTGTGCATTAAGAATCATATTTTTAGCTTCGTAAGCAATTCTCCAGTCGTGTGGATCCTTTGCAAACATCTTTGGAACAAGTTCATCATCAATGAATTTAACCATTGTATAAGTCGCTTGAAGTCTGTCTGCTTTCTTATAAAGAAGGACATAGTAAGGAACCATTTGGTTTTGGATAATATGCGTTATCCAAGCAGGCTCATGTCCATAATTTCTTACCGCAGCAGCGCAAACTATTTCCTTAGTAGCAGAGACCATATTCTCATCAAGCTCAAAATCATCAAGTTTTGCAATATCTTGAGCAGCCGCAATTGCAACGTGTCTACCTGTAACGGCTCCACCTGTAAGACCAACTCCCATGCCACCATATTTAGCGCCTGACATCTTTGTTGCACAGCTTCCACCTGCTGCATATAGCCCAGGAACAGTGGATCTACAGTATTTATCAATAGGCCAAATTCCAGCTCCCCCAATAGGAGTATTTAATTCTTGACGAGCAGACGGATAATAAAGCTGTCCGCCATTGAAATAATCAAGCCCTATGAGTTTACTTTCCTCAGATCCTACTCTGTTGAAATAGCTTTGGTGGTGTTCTGCAAGCTTTGGAGTCCATGCTGACAAATCATGATACAAAGGACCTTTTCCTGCATGTACATCTCCGGCTCCATACCATACACATGGTTCATTTGCAGAGTTTCCTGTAGGCCAAAACCAACCTGATTGAAGCGTTACATGAGGATATTTCTTTGTAACATCAACAATTTTATCTTTTATCTCTGAACCATCGTAAATAGCCTTTCTTTCAATAAGCTGTTGTCGAGATGGAGCTGCATTTACATGACGGTACTCAAAACCTTCTAACTCTGCACCAGCTCTATAAGCCATACAAGCACCATCACCTGTCCAGTAGTCTGTATTCATAGCTCTAGACTTGTAAGCCGTACCTGCACCAGTTGCAATAACTGTGGCTTTAGCTTTTATTATGTAGAGTTTACCGCTTATTGTGTGAAAGCCCATGGCTCCTACAACTCTTCCATTCTGTTTGAGGAGTTCTGCAGAAAAGACTCTGTCATAAACTCTAACTCCATTTTCAAGACAATATTTACGAAGTGCAGGAAGATACTCCCTGTTCTTCATAGAAATAATCTCATACATCTTTGGAATATTAGAGAACTTATGGGGCCCATCAACACGAATTTCACCGTTTTCTGTATAAAATGTTACTCCATATTTAAGAAGATCGTTGTATACATCTTCAGATTCTTGGAAAACAATTTCATTCCAATCCCTATTATTTACATATTCTGTATCTCTTGAGACTTTATCAAGCCAGTCCTTCATTACGTGGCCTCTTTGAGGTCTAAAGAAGATTATGTCTCCTTCTGCATAATGAGAACCTCCAGATCTTCCAACAAAGTTTTTATCTGTTAAAATAACATCAAGACCTTGCTCTTTAGCCTTGATGGCTGAAAACATTCCAGCCATCCCAGAGCCTATAACAAGGACATCGGTCTCAAGTCTAACTTCTTCAATTTTTTGTTTCATGATTTCTCCTATAAATCAACTTTAAGTCGTACAAGGTGTTAATTTGCTAATTAGAGATAAAGTGAAAGCCCAAATAGAGGTCCAAGTAAACATGTCACAAGCGCATAAACGACAGCACAAAAAAGAACAAGAATAGTACCTGGAAGAATAGGATCTTTGAGTTCCCAATAGCCATATCCCTTATTAAGGAGCATTGTTACGTTTGTTCCAATGATGAAGAAGAATGAATTTATCATGATAACAGGCATCATTATAACAAGTGGATTGTAACCAAGGCTCATACAAATAGGCGTCATAAGTCCAACACCAAGTGTAAGAGCAGCAGTAGAAGCGCCAACAAATACGTTACAAATAATTCCTTGGAAGATTGTGGCTACAAGACAGAACGCAAGAGGAGAAAGACCTTGGAAGAGTCCTCCAAAAGCAGAAACAACCATGTTTCCAATTCCGTGTGCACTGAAACATGTTCCCATAATAGGAATAAATGCAGAAGCAATAATTATTGTCCAAGGAAGTTTCTTAAAGACTTCTTTTGAAGGAACAACACCAACGATTGGGAACATTGCGATAATTGCCCAAAGAACAGCAGCGGCAGCCAAATTCATACCAGCACACATGCACCAAACCATTCCAACAACAATTATTATCCAGCGAATTTCAGATCCACCAATAGGCCCAAGAGTTTTTAATTTATCTTGATAGTATTCTTTCGAGGGAAGATCTGTATAATCTTCATTCTTTACGCCACAGAACTTAACATAAACCCAGCCCATAGGAATTGCGCAAATAAGGAAAGAAGGAACACCAACCTTTGCCCAGTCTGCAAAAGAAATATCTCCAATCCCACCTGCTGCATTAACAACAAGAGAAATTCCAGTTGCGTTACCAATTGGAGAGCCGTTAATAAGCATTGAGCCTCCAATCATTGATGCAGCAAGAACAACAAGCATAATGGCTTTTCCAAGTGGAGATTTTCCAGGTTCTTGTTTCATTTCCTTGAGCATTTCGCCACAAACGGCTGACATCATAATAATCATTGCATTGTTTGAAACAAAGCTTGAAAGAACTGCTGTACAAATACCAATTACAATTACAAGAGTTTTTGGTTTTTGGCCAAAGAACTTAAGCATTGTGTAAGCAATACGTTTGCCCATTGGTGTATATTCACAACCCATAGCAACAATCATCATTCCTACCATCATGACCATAGGAGAGTTTGCAACTGTTGTTTTTACAGTGTTCCAGTCCCATAAGTGAAGGAAGAAACCTGCTACGGCAATAAGCATTGAAGGTACAATAACGTTTACGTTAAGTGCCATAAGCAAAAGAAATGTAACAACTACCAAAGCTAATGCTGTTGAAGTTGTTTCTCCATATGCTTCAAGTGGTAGAGCACGCAAAACAAAGAAAAGAATCAAAGATGCGGCTAAAACAATAATACACTTCAAATCCACAGGGCATCCTGTTCTAAGTCCATTGATATCAAGAATCCTATCCTTTTTGTCAGATAGCAAAGCCTTGTATCCGCCTTCTTTCTGAGACATAAAGTCCTCCTTTTGAAATAAGCAACAATAAATGCTTGCTTTTTTAGATTTGCAAAATGTCCTTTATTAGAGGTTTTTGCAAATCCCCCTCTTTAATATTTATAAAAATTTTCTCACACTAAAAACGAAAAATAAAACAATAATACTGGGTGCAATAACAATGAAATATTGTTATAGAAGGTTCTTATAAAACCATAAAAAGCTGTAAAACTCTCAAATATCAAAGCCCATTGACTATATTGTTTGGTCTCTCACCTCTCTCACATTTCTCAAAACTTGTAATTGCCCACTGAAGCATTCTTGTAAAAGCTTCGTCTGTCATTCCACCTACATGTGGAGTAACTGTTAGTCTCTTTCTTCCGGCCTCTGAGAGGTTGAAAATGTCTAAATCTCTTGGAGCGCTATCTGGATCAACTACGTCTAAAGCAGCCGCACCAATTGTTCCATTTTCTAAAGCAAGACAAAGAGCCTTTTGGTCAATTATTGCTCCGCGTGAAGTATTAACCAAAATTGCATCTTTTTTCATTTGAGAAAGACGTTCTTCGTTAATCATATGTAAAGTTGAATCTAAAACAGGAACATGAAGAGAGATAATATCGGATTTTTTAATTAATTCATCCAACGTAACTTGAGTAACATTAAAAAGTTTCTCGTCTTCTGGCTTTAGAGGAAATACATCGTAATAAATAACATTACACCCAAAAGCATTAGCACGTTTAGCAACTTCTCTTCCTATTGCTCCAATTCCAACAAGTCCAAGAGTCTTTCCAAAAAGCTCATGTTCTCCTTGTGCTAAAAACTCATTCTTACATGCATCATAACCAATATCATGGATTTGTCTGTCAGTAAGAGCAATCCTACGTTGAGCAGCAAGAATTAATCCAATTGTATGCTCTGCAACAGCAATATTATTTACAGCTCTATTATTGCACACAAAAACTCCGTGTTCTTTTGCAGCATCACAATCAATTCTGTTAAAGCCCACACCTTCAACATGAATCATCTTTAATTTACTTGATTCAATCACTTTCCTTGAGACTGTAAAGTCTGAGCCTGTAAATAGATATTCAAAACCCTCACACGCTTTTATTAATTCCTCTTCACTACATGAAGAATCAAGGAATTTTACTTCCCAGCCCTTTGGAAAACTAATCCCAAATCTTTCAAATCTCTTTGGAGAAACAGTTACAACTATTTTCTTCATTCTTCACTCCTCCTTTCTCTTCTTCCTTTTCTTTATCTAT
>CAVDPO010000089.1:0-4162 GCA_963610855.1 Segatella copri | reverse complement strand
CTGTTACAGAAGGCTATGCTCTTGTTTATTCATCAAGTTCTACGACATCTCTTATGGTAAAGGGTATATATCACGATTATTTTAATGAAAAACGATTATCTCAAATTACTTTTGAAACTAGAGAATTAGAAGACTCCAACTTACACGGCATTGCTCTAAGTCGTGCAACAGCGCAAACGCTTAATGTGTCAATAGGCGATAGAGTTGCTTTAATGATAGTGCCAGATGACAGTACAAAAGCTCCAAGGCCTGTTCTTGTAAGAGTTGAAGCTATATTTCATAGTGGGTATGACCAATTAGATAAATTGCTTTCATTTGTTGATATTGATTATGCAAAAACTCTGTTTACTTCAAAAAGTTCAACCTATGTTGAAGTTCTTGTTGAAGATGATTATATGGAAAATCTAAGTGAAATAAAAACAGAAATACTTTCATCTAATTCAAACATTTTGTCATTACAACTTACAACTTGGGATGAGCATAATGTTGCTGTTTATAATAACTTTGTCACAAGCAAGCAAATGATTTTAATTATTCTATTAATAGTCATTGTTGTGGCTTCTTTTTATACTGCTTCTGTTGCTCAGCAAATGATTCAAGATGATATGAAAAGTATTTCTATCTCAAAACTAATTGGAATGTCAGACATCATGGTAAGGAAATCGGCATTTTTGAGTGTGTTGTTTGTGACATTAAGTGGAATTGTCTGTGGAATTAGCCTTGGTATAATAATAGGTTATGCAATAGGTCCATTGTTAAGTGCGCTTTCTCAAATGGGTCTTCCAAGTCTTTCTTTCTACCTCCTTGACTTTACAGTTACTATTCCTTGGAATTCAATATTACTCATAGCTTTGTTTTTGCTTGTTTTATCTACAGTAGTGGTTTGGCTTACTCTTCGAAAGACGCGACATATAACTCCAATGCGCCTTTTCAACTCTTTCTAAAACTGGTAATATCGTTGCCATGAGTTTGGAAGTTTTTGTACTTGGAACTAGTGGAATGCAGCCATTACCGGGTAGGTTTTTGACATCGGCTATGGTAAGAAGAAATGGCGAACTTTTTCTCTTTGATTGTGGAGAGGGGACACAGGTCTCTTTGAAAATGCTTAATCTTCACTGGAAACGTATTAATAGAATTTTTATAAGCCACATGCATGCAGACCACGTAACGGGACTTCCAGGACTTCTTATGCTGTCTTCACAAGTAGATAGAACTGAACCTCTTTATATTTATGGCCCAGAAGCGCTCAAAGAATATATAGATGCCAACAGGCGCATTCTAGATATGTATATCAATTATGAGATTAAGTTTGTTCCTGTGAAACCCGGCATTATTCTAGAGACAGAAGATTTTACAGTAGAATCTATTGCGTTACTTCACACAAAACCTTGTTTTGGTTACATATTGACAGAAAAAGACAGAGCAGGCGAGTTCAATGTTGAAAACGCAAAAGCTCTTGGCGTGCCTTGTGGCCCAATGTGGGGAATGTTGCAAAAAGGTCTTTCTGTTGAACTTGAGGATGGAAGAGAGATTTTCCCAGAACAAGTTTTAGGAAAACCTCGTAAAGGGGTGCGTTTTGCGTACATTACAGACACTATGTATTTAAGCTATATTGCAGAACACGTTAAAGGTTCTGACTTGCTTCTATGTGAAGGAATGTTTTCTCGTGATTTATCTCAAGATGCTTATGAAAAAAAACACATGACAAGTTCTCAAGCTGCAACAATTGCACTGAATGCAGGTGTAAAAAAGCTGGGCCTTATTCATTACAGCCCAAGATATACAGACCGCGAATTAAATCTTCTTAAAACTGAAGCTTGCGAAATTTTTGCGAATACTATTTTGTGCAAAGACCGATGCTCTTTTGAACTTTCAAACCAAGACTAGGAACTTTATCAAAACGTTGAGCAATTCATACGAAGCTATGAGGTTTTTGCAAAACTTCTTTTATAAGAGACCTTCTATAAAGTTGTCAAAACTCATTCCTTCTTGTAATACTCTTATTTCGTATTTCAAATTAAGTTTATCAAGAGTCTCTGAGACTTCAAACTCATCTTCAAAAGGAATAATTACAAGAGTTTTCCCATTAACATCTAAGCAAGTTCCGTTATCTCCAATAGATAAAGCAACTTGGCCAATTGAACCATCTACAATTGCAAGTGTTAGGTTATAACCATACTTAACAGCATTATCAAATTCTGCATGAGTGCGAACGTGTGCTTCACTTCCTTCATAGTTTTTGAAAATCATGCTATCACTTTCATCTTGCGAAGCAGCCTCAATAGCAGGTTCTGGCTCTGCTATAGTTTCTTCTTGGTTTTCTACAGACTTAGGAGGATAAACAAGTGCAGGAGTTGAGAAACTATCAATTTTATCCGCAAGAGTTTTGATTGCATCTATGAGAGCCTTATTTGAAGCATTATCTATGGCAACACATGAGTTTTCTTTTTCTAAAGATGTATCTTCTCCAAAGATAGATACAAAAGGAACTTCTTCGTTCTTACTTGTTTCAACAACTTCAACAGTTTTGCTACTTTCTGGGTCATCACAAGGTTCTTCAAAGAGGTCTTTATCATATGAATTAGGAGGAAGTCTATCTTCTTCGTCTTCTTTATCTTCACCATGACTCAAAAGAATTGAAGCAATGGTAATGAGAATTATTCCTACAAGGAGAGGGAAAAGTCTTATTGCATAGTAATAAATCTTGTCCTGATTTAGCTGATAAGCAGGCGCAAGATATTTAAGAACAATATAAGAGAATGTAGCTAAAACAATAAGCATGACGATCAATGTTGCGACTACAGTCTTAAAATTTTTATTTTTGCTCATTGAGGACCTCCCCCATAGGCTATACTTTTTTTTATTCCATTTATTTGTTATTATATTTGAAAGGGTATGTGATGGCAAGAAAATACTTCATTCTATTTTTAGTTATAACCCTTTGTTTGTTTAGTTTGATGTCCGCTTTCTTGGGAGAAAGGGGATTTTTTGCAAATAAAGAGCTTGAGAGGCAATTAAAAGCTAACGAATACCGTCTTGACAGGGATGAGGTAGAATTAGAGAATTTGAGAATTCAAGAAGAAGAGCTTTCTACAGAAGATGGTATAAGATTTGCTGCAATGAATCTTGGTTATAAGGTTGAAGGCGATGACGTGTATAGGTTCGATAGCAACGATGATACAAATTCTTCATCTACAGCTGTTCAAGATATACAAGAGGAGAAAGGCCCAGTTGTAACTGTGGTATCTTTCAAACCTTGGAGCAAACTAACATGTTTTGGACTTTCAATTGGTCTGTCGTTTGTGATTACTCTGCTTGCTTGGATTTTTGGAAGAAGGAAAGGAAAAAACAACAATGATTATCAACAAAGCAAACCCGGAGACCTTGGAAACGATTTCGACATTGATTAGAGAGGGAGGCGTTGTTGTTCTTCCTTGTGATACAATATATGGACTTTGTGCTGCTTACAAAATAGGTGATAAGGCTCTCATGGATTTGAAGGGGCGTCCAGAAGACAAACCTTTTCTTATTTTAGCTACAATTGAACAAGCCAAAAAACTTTGTACTTCTATTCCTAATGATATTCTTTCTTCTTGGCCAGCACCGCTTACAGTTATCCTTGATACTGTTGATGGAAAGAAAACAGCCATAAGAGTTCCAGCTGATCCTTTTCTTCAAAAACTTTTAGAAATGACAGGAAAGCCTATTTATTCAACTAGTGTTAACATGGCAGGAGAACCTTCACTCCTTAATTTCACCGATATTTGTCGCCGTTTTGAAGCTATGGTTGATGGCCTTGTAAGAGATAAAGAAATACAAGGAACCGTTCCTTCTACACTAATAGATGCTACTGTAAGACCTTATAGAGTTGTTCGTCCTGGTGCATTTGATGCAGCATCATTAGTTGAAGCTTCAAAAACCTCTAGTAACTAAATTTTAGATAAATCGGGACGCAGCTTGGCAGTCTCTCCAAGATAAACATGCGATACTTTGTCTAGTGGTTTTTCTGTAAGTGCTAATATTCGTAGAACTTGTGGCATTGCACCATTAGTGTCTGCTTCTTGAACACAAAAGAGTGGAACGTTTGAGCACTTGCCACCCTTTCGTAGTGCTGTTGCACCATTTAATGAAAATAAATCTTTAGTTTGCGAAATTATTATGC
>CAVDPO010000088.1:0-7862 GCA_963610855.1 Segatella copri | reverse complement strand
AAAAGTTAAGAAATTTAACCGATTTCCCTCTTTTTTTAGCGTTATTTGCGTTTTAGACCTTTTTATAGCCATAAATATCCACAGCGAATAATTAATAGAAAATTAGAAGAGTAGCCAATAAAGGATATAAAAAAACTGCCATGCAGAGGAATTCCTCCGCACAGCAGTCGTACAATGGAATTTGAAAAATCAAAGACCAACTGAATAAGCGTTTCTGGTTGGGTCAGCACCAACTGTCCACATGCCATTCTCGTAGATACCAAATCCAAGAGAACCTGTGTTAGCTGTGTAGCTAATCTTATATCCCATTTCCTCAAGCTTAGCATTCTGGCGTGTACCAAATGCATTCATGAGTGTGAGTGCGCCAGGATTGTATCCGTCTTTTCCAAATGCAGGAGCATGGCCAGTTGTAAATCTTGGATGCTCGACAGCTTCTTGTGGTCTGTAACCAAATTCAATGTAGTTAAGAAGAACTTGAAGCTTTGTCTGCTCTTGGTTGTTAGCATTAGGAGTTCCAACGAAGAATGCTGGCTCGCCATCTTTAAGACCAATAGAAGGAGTAATTGTCTGCATTGGTCTCTTGTGAGCTGCGAGACAGTTCTGATGCTCTTCATCAAGAGAGAAGTTCTGGATTCTGTCGTTCATGAAGAAACCAAGACCATCAACCATAAGACCTGAACCATAGTAGTAGTTGATTGAGTGAGTTACGATACACATGTTACCTTCTGCATCCACGACAGCCATGAATGTTGTGTCTGGTCCCTTTGTGTTGTAATCTTCAAACTTATCAGCATCAAAACTAGGAATCTCGCTCATAGCTTTCTCTGTGTCAATGAGCTTAGCCATTTCTGCTGCATATTCCTTTGTCCATGGAGCTGTTGGGATATCTGTAAATCTTGGGTCTCCAAGATACTTGTTTCTATCATTGATTGCAATGTTGAGAGCTTGAACAACAATGTTGATATACTCTGCACTGTTGTGCTCCATTGATGCAAGATCAAAGTTCTCAAGTATGTTAAGAGCCTCAATCAAAGTTGGTCCCTGGCAGTTTGCTGGACAGCAATATACATCATATCCACGATAGTTAGTTGTAATAGGTGTTTGAATCTCAGCATGATATTCATTGAAGTCTTCAATTGAGAAAAGACCACCAAGATCGTTGTTCCACTTTACAATTTGCTCAGCAATAGGTCCTCTGTAGAAGTAATCTTCTGCAGCTTTATAATTTTTACCATTTGCAACCTCTCCCATTGTTCTAAGGAGGTTTGCATAGTCTTTATTAACAACCTTGTCACCTAATTTCATATCTGGATTGAAAACAGCCTTTGCAGCATCGTTTCCAGTTGAAGCAAGATAGCTAAGTGTTCCATGGAGGAATTCATTACAAATCATTCCGTTTTCTGCTAAGCTGATAACTGGAGCAAAAATGTCTGAAAGTTCCATCGAACCATAATCATTTAACAATGTCATCCAACCAGACCACTCACCAGGAATTTCCATTGAGTAGATGCCATATGCTGGGAAACCAGCCATTTCAAGATAGAAGTCAATTGTTGCGTTCTTTGGAGCCCAACCAGTTCCATTGTAAACTTTGACTTCTTTTGTCTTAGCATCATAAATAATGATCTCTGCATCTCCACCAAAGATGCTTGTCATCATTGTTTCTGAGAAAGTCTGTGCTGCGGCTGTAGCCATAGCTGCATCAAATGCGTTTCCACCATTAACAAGAACTGCATAACCTGCAGCTGCTGCTTCTGGGCTTCCTGCATGAACAACTGCTTGTCCACTAACAGCTGGTCTTGTATGACCATTCATAACACCAGGGTTCATCGAGTAAGGAATGTCACTCTTTGCTTCATCCCAACCTACTTGATATCCTTCATCATAACCCTCGTTGGCTGCTTCTTCGATTGCGCCCTGTGCAAAAACAGTGACCAATGAGAAAAGAACGAGGACCAAAGCGATTGCAACTTTTTTCATGGAAACTCCTCCTTTATTGCAATTTTTCCCTTCAGAGATCTGTACTTTTACACTTGAAAACTAAAACACTACAATCAGATCAAAAATAAACACGTTAAAACACTTATTGCTACACTTGTTAGGAATTTCATTCCACAAATAAAGCTTACCACTAAAACACAAAAAAACAATAAAAATCTTTACTAATTCTTAACTAATTTGTACAAAATTGTACTTTTAATAGGTTTTTGCAAAACAGCCTTCTACAAAACTCTCGCTAACACTCATAAACAATGTATGCCGTATAGCAGACTAGCCATACAGCATACATTTCCATGTCTGTCTGAACAATTAAAAATACACTGCAACTTTACGTTCCATCAAAATCATTATTAATGATGTTAAGCCTAGACAAAAATTGCAAAAATATTAAAAACCTTAACGTCCAACAGTATAAGCATCTCTTGTAGGGTCAGCCCCAACAATCCAAAGGCCGTCCTTACAAATTCCAAATCCTAAAGAACCAGTGTTTGTTGTCTTAGAAACTGAATAACCCATTGAGGTTAAATCTTCAATGACTTTTGAGCCAACACCCATGACCTGAATTCTGCCAGGATATGATTCTCCCGCTCCAGCGGCTGGAGCGTGCTTTGTTACAAAACGAGCAGTCTCGACATCTTGTTGTGGCATCATTCCAAAATCAACATAGTTGAGAATGACTTGCAGTTTTGTTTGTTCTTGGTTGTCGCTTCCAGGAGTTCCAACAAAAAATGCTGGTTTTCCATCTTTTGTTGCAATAGTAGGAGTAATTGTTTGGAGTGTTCTTTTATGTGGTTCCAAGCAATTTGGGTGTTCAAAATCCAAACTATAATATGTCATACGGTTGTTCATCATAATTCCAAGACCATCAACCATAAGTCCAGATCCCATTACACCATTAATTGAATGTGTACAAGCAACAACGTTTCCGTATTTGTCAGCAACAGCCATAAAAGTAGTATCACCACCAAGAGCCTCATAGTCGCGATAATATACAAGACCTCCATCTGGAAGGCTTGAAGCAGCCTTCTCAGTATCAATGTATTGTCTCATTTTATCGGCGTATTCTTTAGACATCATTTCTTCTGGCATTGTTCCAAAACGAGGGTCAGCTACATACTTATTTCTGTCATTCAATGCGATATCAAGAGCTTGAGCAACAATATTAATGTACTCAGCACTGTTATGTTCCATAGAAGCAAGATCAAATCCTTCAAGAATATTGAGGGCTTCAATCAAAGTTGGACCCTGGCTATTTGGAGGACAAACATATACATCATATCCCCGATAATTTGTAGATATTGGCTCTTGAATTTCAGCATAGAACTCATTGAAGTCTTCAATACTGAATATGCCACCATTTTGGTTATTCCATTCAACAATTTTTTCAGCAATAGGGCCTCTGTAGAAATACTCGTATGCGAGTTTGTATCCATCCTGGAGGGTTTCTCCCTGGCTAGCAACGTTTGCCATTTCTCTAAGTAGAGCTGCATAATTTACGTTTTTGTACAAATCACCTTGAGAAAGTAACTGACCATTGGAAGTAAAGACATCTAGAGCTGCCTGATTGTAAACGCTAGTACCCACCACACTAAGAATTAAAGAGAGGAAAGGAGAAATCCCAATACCTTCTTCTGCACCCTCAATAACTGGCTCAAAAATATCAGCTAGTGTCATGGTTCCATAATCACCAAGAAGAGTCATCCAACCTGCCCATTCTCCTGGCATTTGCATAGAGAGAATACCATTAGATGGTATGCCACCTCTATCAAGGAATGCATCTAAAGAAGCATTGGCAGGAGCCCAACCAGTTCCGTTATAAACCTTAATTTTCTGTTCTTTGGCATCATAAATAATAATTTCTGCATCACCACCAAAAATATTTATCATACTAGGCTCAGCAAAAGTTTGTGCAGCTGCCATTGCAACAGCAGCATCATAAGCAGTACCACCCTTTTCTAGAATTGAATACCCAACTGTAGCCGCAAAAGGACTTCCTGCATGAGCAACTTCATGACCACTGATTTCAGGCCTCGTTACTTCTGCCATTCCACCATTCGCAGAAGGTGCAACCGTTTTTGCTTCAGCAAGAGCTTTTTCTAATTCAGCAATTGTTGAATTAGACTCTGCAATACCATTTTTGTACGCATCTTCTAAAGCTCCCTGTGCAAAACACGAAACAGAAACGAAAAATATTAGCATGAAAACTAAAATAGATTTCTTCACTTTTATCTTCTCCATTTTATCTCCAAATTTTGTGTAGACTTCTAAATCACCTTACAGTAAAGCCAAGACAGGTCTTACACCGTTGATAAGAGGTTCCATAATAGGAACACAAGCAAGAAGAACACCTGCTACAACAGCACTTCCAATAACACCAGAGACGTTTGGTCCCATAGCGTGCATGAGAAGGAAGTTTTGTGGGTCAGCTTCTTGACCTACTTTACTTGAAACTCTAGCTGCCATTGGTACTGCTGAAACTCCAGCACTTCCAATAAGTGGGTTTACAGGATGCTTAGGATCAAGCTTGTTCATAAGTTTTGCTATAAGAACTCCACCTGCTGTTCCAAAGCTAAATGCAATTGCTCCCAAAAGAAGAATACCAAGTGTATTGAGCTGTAAGAACTTTGAAGCTTCCATCTTTGAACCAACTGAAAGGCCCAAGAAGATAGTAACTGTGTTCATCATAGCATTACTTGCTGTATCAGCAAGACGACCAGTACATCCACTTTCTTTAAGAAGGTTTCCAAACATAACAGCACCAATAAGAGGTGTAGAACTTGGAAGAAGAATTGCACAAATTATGATAACAGAGATTGGGAATATAATCTTCTCAGTCTTGCTAACAGGTCTAAGCTGTTGCATTCTAATCTTGCGTTCTTCTTCTGTTGTAAGAGCCTTCATAATAGGTGGCTGAATAACTGGAACAAGTGCCATATAAGAATATGCTGCTACTGCAATAGGACCCAAGAGGTCTTCTGCAAGTCTTGTTGTAACATATATAGCTGTAGGACCATCAGCACCACCAATAATTCCAATAGATGCTGCTGCATGTAAGTCAAAGTTAATTCCAGGTATAAAGCTTACAAGTAATGCTCCAATTAATGCTACAAATATTCCAAGCTGTGCTGCAGCACCAAGTAAGAGTGTCTTTGGGTTTGCAATAAGTGGTCCAAAGTCTGTCATTGCTCCAACACCTACAAATATAAGCACTGGGAACAATCCACTTTGAATTCCTGCATCAAAGAGTATCTTAATAAAGCCTGTAGCTCCAAGTGCTCCTGCTGGAAGTGATGGGTCAGTTCCTGCAATGTATGCAAATGGAATATTACTTAAAACACAACCCATTCCAATTGGAATAAGTAACAGTGGTTCAAATCCTTTCTTTATAGCAAGCCAAAAAAGTAGAAGGCCTACAAGTATCATAACAAGGTTTAGGATGTTAAAGCCAGATTCAGCATTAAGTCCTGCAAAACCGTACAATCCAGTGGACTGCCACAGATTCAATAATGATTCACTCATGTTTTTCCTCCATCAACCAATCTCAAACATCTTGTCGCCTGATTCAAGCTGTTGGCCTGCGGAGACAAAGAATTTTGTCAAAGTTCCAGAAGCTGGAGCATAAACTTCATTTTCCATCTTCATAGCCTCTAACACCAAGATCTGTTGATTTTTCTCAACATGATCACCTTCTTGTACATTAAATCTAAGTACAAGACCTGGCATTGGAGCATTAACAACAACAGGCAATTCTACAGAATTGTCACTGGAAGATGCACTATGTGCTGCTGGGGCTTTTCCTCTTGAAGGAGCCTGCTTCAAAGCCTGTTTTGGAGCTTTTGAAGGAGCACTTGTTGATGTTCTTTTTGCTGGAATTTCAAATTGCTTTGCAGGTGCAGCAGGTTCTGTCTCTTTTGAAGCTTCATTGTTTTCAACTTTGGCAGAAACACTTTCTGCTTCAACAGCTACACTATGAGAAGCGCTAGAAGAACCAATCTCCATGAGAAGATCATCTGCATTAACTTGGTCTCCAAGAGAAACAGAAATTGAAGACACAACACCAGCATAAGGTGCATATATCTCGTTCTCCATCTTCATGGCTTCCATAACCATAACAAGTTGGTTCTTTTCAACTGTCTCCCCTTCCTTTACATTTATCTTGAGAATAAGTCCTGGCATTGGGGCTTTAACAGACCCTCCAACACTAGGAGCTTTCTCGTGTAAAGGAGCACTTTGGATTGTGGCTTTCGTTGGCTGAGCCACTTTAGCTGCGCTCTTGGCAACAGGTGCTTTTGATGGAGCAACATCGCTTGCACCACCAGCGTTTTTTCCTTTTTCTCTTCCTCTAATCACGGCAGAAACAGCTTTAGCAACAATGACGAGAATAGTAAGGAAGATAAAAACGATGATCATACCCACAACTAAAAGAATAAGTCCATTTACCAACTGAGTCTTTAGAACGTCGTGAGGCAATTGCTGTAAGCAATACATTTTCTCTCTCCTTAAAGGTTTTTGTAAACCTTCTTAGTAATTATAAAATCAGTCCAAATCCCATTTGGACAGTCAAAACGAAATCGGAGAATCGACAAATGGGATTTGGACGTTGAGCCAAAATTAATTATACTGGAAAATTTCCGTGTTTGCGGTCAACTCCAGCTTCTTTCTTAGAAGCAAGAATTTCAAATGCAGAACGAACCTTTTCTCTTGTAAGTGCTGGGTCAATTACATCATCTACATAGCCACGGCTTGCAGCTTTGTATGGATTTGCAAATGCGCTCTTATACTCTTCAATCTTCTCAGCACGCTTTGCGCTAGGATCTTCAGCTGATTCAATTTCTTTCTTGAAAATGATATTAGCAGCTCCATCTGGACCCATAACAGCAATTTCTGCATTTGGCCAGCTGTATACTAAGTCAGCACCAAGTTCTTTAGAACTCATGCCAATGTATGCACCACCGTAAGCCTTACGAAGAATAACAGTTACTTTTGGAACTGTTGCTTCTGAGTATGCATAAAGCAACTTTGCACCATGACGAATTATACCCTCTGTCTCTTGAGTAACACCAGGTAAGAAACCCGGAACATCAACCAAGGTAAGAATTTGAATACCAAAAGCATCACAGAATCTAATAAATCTTGCAGCCTTGTCAGCAGCATTAATCTCAATGCATCCAGCAAGAACACTAGCTTGGTTTGCAATAATACCAACAGTCTTACCGTCAATTCTTGCAAATCCAATTACCATGTTTCTTGCAAATGAACGCTGGACTTCAAAGAAATCTCCACCATCAACAATTCTCTCAATTATTCTGCGTACATCATAGCCTTTCTTTCCATCAGTTGGAACGATAGCTTCAATTTCTTCATCATAAGCAGGAGCAATTGAATCACAAGCTTCATACTCAGGTGGGTTTTCTCTGTTGCTTGATGGTAAATAAGAAAGAAGAGTTCTAATTCCATCAAGAGTTTCTGCTTCACTTTCATAAGAGAAGTGGCAAACACCACTCTTTTCCATGTGAACTTTAGCACCACCAAGAGCATCGGCAGTAATATCTTCACCTGTGACAGCCTTAATGACCTGTGGCCCTGTAATGAACATATTACTTGTGCCTTCTGTCATGAAAATAAAGTCTGTAAGAGCAGGAGAATAAACGGCTCCACCTGCACAAGGGCCCATAATTGCTGTTATTTGAGGAATAACACCAGAGCTCTTTACGTTGCGGAAGAAGATGTTACCAAAGCCACTAAGAGCATCAACACCTTCTTGAATTCTTGCTCCACCTGAATCATTAATTCCAATGCAAGGGCAACCGGCCTTAAATGCAAGATCCATGACATTTGTAATTTTCTTGGCATGCATTTCG
>CAVDPO010000087.1:6337-11429 GCA_963610855.1 Segatella copri | reverse complement strand
GCCAGGAGGGATTCGAACCCCCAACACCCGGTTTTGGAGACCAGTGCTCTAACCGTTCGAGCTACTGGCCTATATTCCTCTATTTCAAAATCCCAAACTTACTTTACCTTTGTTTCACGGTGCAATGTATGCTTGCGATCGAATGGACAATACTTCATAAGCTCAAGCTTGTTTGGATTGTTACGGCGATTCTTTTCTGTTGTGTAGTTCTTTCTCTTGCATTCTGAGCACTGGAGAGCGATCTTTTCAACAGGACTTTTCTTTTTGTCTGCCATATCTATAACTCCTTAAGGCTAATGCCTTTATTTTTATACAAACATGTATTTGTGATGTAGCTTTAGCCCTCGAGCGGATTTGAACCGCTGACCCCAACCTTACCATGGTTGTGCTCTGCCGACTGAGCTACAAGGGCACAATACGAGCGCAAAAACATGCAAGGTGTAAGGTAACAAAAACGCAAGTACTTTGTCAATAACTCTAAAGAATGCAAAAAATAGCTGAAAAGACGACTAAAATGAAGTTTGTACAACACTTCATTGCAAGTGGCAACTACAACCACGATTGAGAACACCAATACAAACACAAATGAAAAAACACTACAAACAAAACTTAAGCCCACAAAAATTACTAAAATTTACTAAACGCTCCCTTTAATTGAAAAGCATCTTTTTTTTTGATACAATAGCATGAGGTTTGGGTAATTTCTTTTAACTAAAGAGAATAACTTAGACTATTTTTTACTAAAAAAAGCTTGCACAATTCAGGGACATTGAAAAATGGCAAAAAACAAAGATACTGCAAAAGTTCAAAACACAAGATTTTCACACACTAAAGAAGCAATAGAAAAAGACTTTGCTGAGCATCTTAAATACACTCAAGATGCAGATGTCTTTCACACTACCAAAGAAGGTCGTTACGAAGCTTTAGCTCTCACAATAAGAGATAGAATAATTCACCAGTGGGATATATCAAGAAAAGAACAAGATAAAGCAAAAGCAAAACGAGTCTATTATCTTTCATTAGAGTTTCTCATGGGCAGGGCTATGACAAACAACATTATTAACATGGACCTTGAAAATGAAGTAACAAAAGCTTTGAAAGATTTAGGATATACATATGAAGAACTCGAAGATGTAGAACCAGATGCAGGGCTAGGAAATGGTGGACTTGGAAGACTTGCAGCATGTTTCTTGGACTCTTTAGCAACATTAGAAATACCCTCTTTTGGATATGGAATACGTTACAACTATGGAATTTTCCGCCAGCAAATCCGTAACGGCTACCAATTAGAGCAACCTGATAACTGGCTTAGGTATGGAAATCCTTGGGAAATACCAAGAACAGACCTTAGCTACACAGTAAACTTTGGAGGACGTGTTGAACTCATAAGAGAAAACGGAAAAGACTTCTTCAAATGGGTCGACACTGACAAAGTACTAGGCATGGCTTATGACATGCCAATTATCGGTTTTGGAGGAAAAACAGTTAATACTCTTAGATTGTGGAGTGCAAAAGCGGTTGAAGATTTCAGTTTTGAGCAATTCAATGATGGTGATTACACAGAGGCAGTACGAAGCAAAATCCAAGCAGAAAACATTAGTCAAGTGCTCTATCCAAATGACACGCAATACATGGGAAAGGTACTTAGACTTAAACAGCAATACTTCTTTGTCGCATGTTCTCTTGCCGATATCATACGACGTTTCAAACGCGAAAATGCACCTTGGAGCAAGTTTCCAGATTTTGCAGCTATACAACTGAACGACACACACCCGTCAATTGCAATTGCAGAACTCATGCGTATTCTCATTGACCAAGAAAACCTTGAATGGGATACCGCGTGGGAGATAACTAAACTTAGCATGGGATATACAAACCACACTCTCATGCCTGAAGCTTTGGAAAAATGGCCTGTGCCAATGATGGAAAGTCTTTTGCCAAGACATATGCAAATTATCTATGAAATTAACCGCCGTTTTCTTCAATATGCTGGCACTTTCTTTCCAATGGACACAAGTCTCCAACGTAAAGCTATTGAAAAAGTCAGCCTAATTGAAGAGTCCAATCCCAAAAATGTGCGCATGGCAAATTTAGCAATTGTTGGCTCGCACGCAGTCAACGGAGTAGCCCAACTTCACACTCAACTGCTAAAAAATAGCATGTTCCCTGAGTTTAACGCCATCTTTCCTGACAAATTCCAAAACAAGACAAATGGCATAACTCCCCGTAGATGGCTACTTTCTTCCAACCCAAAACTTGCAAAGCTCATAACAGACGCCATTGGACCAAACTGGATAACAAACGCCTCCAAACTAAAAGGCCTTCTTTCTTATGCCGATGATTCCGCATTCGCGGAAGAATTTGCAAAAATAAAAAAACAAAACAAAAAAGATGCTGCACTTTTCTTAAAGAAAGATTGCAACATAACAATAAACCCAAACACTATATTTGATGTACAAGTAAAGAGAATACATGAATATAAAAGACAGCTTTTGAATGCTTTTAATATTGTTCTTCTCTACCAAAAATTAAAGAACGATAAGAATTTTGCACAAAACTTCGAACCTACAACTTTCCTTTTTGGCGGTAAAAGTGCTCCGGGATATGTGAATGCAAAACTCTCAATCAAGTTTATAAACAACCTTGCATCAATGGTTAATATAGACAAAGAGACAAAAGACCTCTTACAAGTTCACTTTATGCCTAACTACCGCGTTACAATGGCAGAAAGCATAATACCAGCTACAAACTTAAGTGAGCAAATCTCAACAGCCGGGCTTGAAGCAAGTGGCACAGGAAATATGAAATTCATGTTAAACGGAGCTCTCACAATTGGAACGTTGGACGGAGCAAATGTTGAAATAGCACAAGAAGTTGGCTCTGATAACATTTTTATTTTTGGGCACACAGAAGACCAAATTGCAAAAATGAGAGAAAATTATAACCCTTATGACTTTATTCTTGCTAATGATGAAATAAAGAGTGCTGTAAATTTAATTCGCTCTAATTATTTCAACTCAACAGAGCCCAACATCTTTGAGCCTCTTTTCAACGATATTTTTGAAAAGAAAGACCGCTATTTCATATTTGCAGATCTTGAAATGTACTCCAAGAGACATCAAGAGGCACTTGATTTGTACAAAAACAATTTCAAAGACTTTAACAAGAAAGCCATAATTAATGTTGCATCAAGCGGAAAGTTCTCATCAGACAGAACAATTCGTGAATATGCAGAGCAAATTTGGAATACTGGAAGCTGTCCAGTACCTCTTAACACTAATATAGACACTTCTCTTGAAGATGCAAAAAAGCGTTAATGGAGTTTTTGACAAATGACAATTATAATGCTTGCAGCTGGAACTTCCTCAAGAATGGGAGAACGCAATAAAATGCTTCTCCCTTACAAAGGCGTTCCAATGGTAGCCCATTGTTGCAATCAAGCATTGCTTTTTCTTAACTCATTAAAAGATGAAACCTCTCACCATGAGCTCATAGTTGTTACAGGATACATGAAAGAAAAAGTAGAAGAAGTATTACAAGATCATGTAAATGGGCTTGTAAACGTTCATTCAGACAGCTTTTCAAAAAGTCCTTCAAAAGTACAAAACGTAACAATTAAAATTGTGCACAATGAGAATTTTGAAAAAGGCCAATATTCATCTACTGTATGTGCAGTCTCTCAAATACAAGACAATGAAGACTTTTTCATTTCGCTTGCAGACATGCCTTTTATCACAGCATTAAACTACAAAACACTCGTGCCGTTATTAGAGAACTATGATGCTGTAAGACCTTTTGTAACAGCATGCGCCACCTTTGACCATGATGAAATCAATGGCAAGATTCATAACAATAATGAAAAAAAACCAGGTCACCCAGTATTTTTGAGCCATAAATTAAAAAAGGCGATTGTAGGAAACCCTAATATTGGGTCTGTCAATCGCCTTCTTAAAGATTACAATGTCCGCGAAGTTTTATTTAACGATGCTTCTTGGACTTTTGATATAGACACTCCTAATGTCTATGATACAATTCTCTCAATATGAAGATCTCCATTTGGAGCTGTAAGAGCAATTGAGTCTCCGTCAGAGAACCGGCCATGGAGCATATCCACAGCAAGAGGGTTCTCTACCAAAGTTTGAATAGCTCTCTTAATTGGACGAGCACCGTAGTCAGGATCAAAGCCAGCGTTAGATACAAGTTCAACAACAGAGTCATCCCATTTAAGATGCAAATTCCTGTTCTCAAGACGCTGTGCAAGTTTTTTAAGTTGCAAAGTAACAATGCCTTTGATTTGCTCTTTACCAAGTTGATTAAAGACAATTATCTCATCAATTCTGTTGATAAACTCAGGTTTAAATGACTGACGAATTACCTCAAGAACAGCCTCTTTACCCTCTTCTACGCTATGAGCTTCCATAAGCTGTTTACTACCAAGGTTGCTTGTCATAATGATAATTGTATTTGTGAAATCAACAAGTCTACCTTGACCGTCTGTTAAACGTCCATCATCCAATATTTGAAGAAGAATGTTAAAGACATCTGGGTGAGCTTTCTCAATTTCATCAAAGAGAACTACAGAATAAGGCCTTCTTCTTACGACCTCAGTCAACTGTCCTCCCTCGTCATATCCAACGTATCCTGGAGGTGCTCCAATAAGTCTAGACACACTGAACTTTTCCATGTATTCAGACATATCAATTCTTGTTAACGCTTTCTCATCATCAAACAAGAAAGATGCCAACACTTTTGCAAGTTCTGTCTTTCCTACTCCAGTAGGACCTGCAAACAAGAATGAACCTAATGGTCTATGCTCATCTCCAATACCTGTTTTGTTTCTTCTAATAGCATTAGAAACAGCGCTTATTGCATTGTCTTGTCCAATAACTTTCTCTGAGAGAATTTTCTCAAGATTAAGATATTTTTGCATCTCAGAACCTTGCATCTTTGCTACTGGAACACCAGTCCAAGAAGACACAATTCTTGCAATATCATCTTCGTCAACTTCTTCTTTGAGAAGTTTGTGATCACCTTGGATTTCTTTCAAATGCTCTTCCATATTTGAAATTTCGCTTTGCAAAGATGGAATTTT
>CAVDPO010000087.1:0-6327 GCA_963610855.1 Segatella copri | reverse complement strand
CTTTTGAGAGATCTCCAGACCGTTCTGCAATAGCTTCTTCATTTTTAAGGCTTTCAACTTGAGACTTCTTGCTACGAATACCCTCAATTGCACTTCTTTCATTTTCCCACCTTAAGTGCATAGCATCTCGTTCTGTTTGGAGGTCAGCAAGTTCTGCATTAATCTTTTCAAGCCTTGTTTTTGAAGACTCGTCATCTTCTTTGGAAAGTGCTTGTTGCTCAATTTTGAGTTGCAAAATCTTTCTTTCAATCTTATCAAGTTCTGTAGGCTGGCTTTCTATTTCCATTTTGAGTTGGCTTGCAGCCTCATCTATTAGGTCAATAGCCTTGTCTGGCAAATAACGGTTTGTAATATATCTATTTGAAAGCACTGCAGCAGACACAAGAGCATCATCTTTAATTCTAACCCCATGATGGATCTCATACCTATCTTTAAGACCACGCAAAATAGCAATAGTATCTTCAACAGATGGCTCAGATGCATACACTGGTTGGAACCTTCTTTCTAGAGCTTTGTCTTTTTCAATATATTTCCTGTACTCGTCAAGAGTTGTAGCTCCTATTGCATGAAGTTCTCCTCTTGCCAAAGCAGGTTTAATAAGGTTAGAAGCATCTGTTGAACCCTCTGCAGCACCAGCACCAACAATAGTATGTAACTCATCAATAAAGAGAATTATTTTACCATCACTACGAGTAATTTCATTAACAACTGCTTTAAGACGCTCCTCAAATTCACCTCTAAACTTAGCACCTGCAACTAGCGCTCCTACATCAAGAGCAAGAAGTCTCTTATCTTTCAAAGAATCTGGAACATCTCCACTTACGATTCTTTGAGCAAGACCTTCTACAATAGCTGTCTTACCAACACCAGGCTCACCAATTAGAACTGGGTTGTTCTTTGTTTTTCTAGAGAGCACTTGCATTACACGACGAATTTCCTCGTCTCTACCAATGACAGGGTCCATCTTACCTTGACGAGCCAACGCTGTCATGTCTTTGCAATATTTTTCCAAAGACTGATATTTGCTTTCAGCATCTTCGTCAGTTACTCTTTGGTTTCCTCTTATGCTTTGCAGTGCCTCCATAAGAGCATCACGAGTTATGCCATAACGTTTAAGAAGAGCACCAACAGAGCCTTCATCATCAAGCATTGCTAAAATTACGTGCTCTGTACTCACATACTCATCTTTGAACTTTTCAGCTTCATTTTGGGCGTTGTTCAAAATTTGTAAGAGCCTACCAGAAACTGTTTGGTTCACAGCTGTCCCATAAGCCTTAGGAAGGCGGTCGACCAAATCATGAGCATTGGAAAGTAAACTTTGGAAGTTCACACCAACTTTAGCAAATAAAGGTTCTGCAATCCCATCCTTTTGCTGCAACATTGAAAGGAACATGTGCTCATTGCCAATTTCTGAGTTGTTGTAACGGTTTGCAAGGTTTTCAGCCCCTTGCAAGGCTTCTTTCATTTTTATAGTAAATTTATCAAAATTCATATTTTCACCTCTCGTTTGAGATATCGACACTAAATTACGAAAAACAAAACAAAACGGCAAACTTTGACTGTTTATTCTTTTTACAGTATAGTAATGCTAATGCCAAAACACATAGATCACGAGCAAAGAAAAAAAGAAATACTCTATGCAGCACTTGATGTTTTTGCTCGTGTTGGCTACAAGGATGCAAACCTTGGACTCATTGCAAATTCTTGTGGTCTTTCTCGCACTACTGTTTACCAATATTTCAAGGATAAATCTGAGATTTTCCATTTTGCGGTAAAAAGCACAACAGACTCAATGTTTGGAAAATACTCAAGCCCAAAATGGAGCCTTATAGAAGACCCTGCAACAAAGCTCAATCTTCTAATGAATGACATTTTAGACACAGCTGATGCGCACCAAAGAGAAATCATAAATCTAATTACAATTCTCAAAGATATTGATGGAGACTTGCACGAAACAATAAAAAGAAGAACCGTAAAACTCAATCTTCTTCTTTCTCGCATAATTCGTGAATGTCTAAAGAAAAACCCTTCATGTGTAGCAAAAGGCAAAAAGCCTCAAAAAGAAGCGCAAAAACTTATTGTCTTAGTAGAAAGCTACTGTTTTCAAATAGCATACATTCCTCAAAATAAAGAAACAGTCCGTGAACTTATCACGGACCTTGTTGAAAGTTATAAAGAGGTTTTTACAAAACTTCCTTCATAAAACTCTAGCGCTTGTCTGTCAAATGAGAAACAAGAACAGCTTTGATTGTGTGCATTCTGTTTTCTGCTTCATCAAAAACAACAGAATTAGGACAGCAAAATACTTCGTCTGTAACTTCCATCTCGCCTGTTGAAAGATTGTACTTTTCGCCATATTTCTTGGCAACGTCACGAGATACAACTGTTTCAAGATTATGAAATGATGGAAGACAATGCTCAAACAAAGTTTTTCCTTTTCCTGTTGCTTTAATCAAATCCATAGTGACTTGATAATCACGCAAAAGCGCTATGCGCTCTTCCATCTTATCTTCTTCACCCATTGACACCCAGACATCGGTATAAATAATATCGGCATCTTCGACAGCTTCGTATGGGTCAGTTGTGATAACAAGCTCGCTTTGGCTTTCTTTGGCGTAAGATTCGACTTGGTCCATGAAAGCACGTGTTGGGAAGAGTTCTTTGGGCGTGCCAATTGCAAAATCCATTCCAACTTTGGCAGCTCCAATCATCAATGCCATAGCAACGTTGTTCCTACCGTCTCCAATATAAGCCATTTTCATCTTGTCCAAAGGCTTGTTCAAATGCTCGCGAGCGGTGAGAAAATCGGCCAAAACTTGCGTTGGATGGTCGTCATCAGTAAGCCCGTTAAAGACTGGAACTTGGGAAAAATCCCTCAAATCTTCGCAAACTTTCATCTCAAAACCACGATACTCAATGCCGTCATACATGCGACCAAGAACTCTTGCTGTGTCCTCAATAGACTCTTTCTTTCCCATTTGGGAATTGGTTAAAAACGTTACATGAGCGCCTTCGTCAAAAGCTGCAACTTCAAAAGAACAACGAGTTCTTGTGGATGTTTTATCAAAAATAAGAACTATGTTTTTACCTTCTAGAAGATGGCCAACTTCTCCTCTCTTTTTTTTAGCTTTAAGCTCTGCTGCAAGGTCTATCATATAAAGGATTTCTTCTTTAGAGTAATCTTTAAGAGTTAAAAAACTTCGTCCTCTTAGGCTAATTTCACTCATACCATTGTCTCCTCGTCATTTGGAATTTCATATTCAATCTCCGGGCTATCAACAGCCTCTACGCTCCGGAGCTTTCGTCCCATAACTCTATGGCGTGTACAAGCATTATCTACCTCTTGACTTGCACTTTCAAGCTTCTTTTTGACTGTCAAAAGGGCATCACCAAATTTATTGTATTGAGTTTTGACTTCTCCTAAGATAAGCCATACTTCTGCACTTTTTTTCTCAATGGCAAGTGTTCTAAATCCCATTTGAAGACTATTAAGTAAGCTTGCAAGCGTAGTAGGGCCAGAGAGCATTACATGGAACTCTCTTTGTAAACGCTCTTGAAGTCCTGCATTAGAAAGAACCTCTGCATATAAGCCTTCAATAGGCAAGAATAAAACAGCAAAGTCAGTAGTATGAGGAACATCTATGTATTTATCTCTAATATCTTTAGCTTCTTCTAAAATTCGTTTTTCAAGAGCTTTCCTAAGAGCTTTAATGCTATCTGTATCCCCTGCTTGTGTAGCATCACAAAGCCTTTCATAGTCTTCTCTTGGAAATTTTGAATCTATTGGGAGATAAACAATTTCATCCTTGCCTGCTTCTTTACTAGAACCTGGAAGTTTTACCGCAAATTCGACAGGCTCTTTGCCTCCTACTTTTGTTACAACATTCTTGTCATATTGGCTAGGAAGAAGAATGTCTTGCAAAATACGCTCAGCTTGTAGTTCTCCCCAAATGCCTCGTGTTTTTACATTTGTAAGTACTTTTTCAAGATTTCCTACATCTTTTGCTAATGCTTGCATTTCACCAAGCTGAGAATAAACACTTTCTAGCTGTTTTCTTACTTGGTCAAAAGATGTTGAAATTCTATTTTCAAGTGTATTTTGAAGTTTTTGGTCTACTGTATTGCGCATTTGCTCTAAGCGCACTTCGTTGTCTTTTCTTATGTCATCTAACTTTGTTTCAACAGTTTTTACGAGTTTATCATTGTCTGTTCTAAAAGACTCTAGTCTAGTATCGACCAAAGTATTCAAATCTAGGCTTCTTTTACTCATTTCATCTAAACGAGTCGCAATGCTTGCACTTACGCCCGTAAGAGAGTTTTCTGTACGCCTTGAAGCTTCATTCAAAGTCTTAAACTCTTCTTGATTTCTTTTTTGTTTGAAAAATACAAGAGCTAATAACACAATACAAACGCACAAAGCAATTAAGATAGCAATTTCCATTAAAACTCCAACTCTCTCTTCCTTAAATTATTCTTCCAAAATTTTCATTCTGTAACAATATTTCTAATCCAAACACCTTTCTTCACTAGAATATACCCTAAAACTCCTTTTAGTAAGTCTCCAAACTGTACGCTTAAGAAAATCCAAAGAACGCTAACATTGGTAAATCGGCTTAAAATAAATGCGGTAGGCAAGCTCACAGCCCATACAAAAGCGCCATCAAAGAGGAAAGTGATGAATGTGCGGCCCCCGCTTCTAAGTGTAAAGTATGTTGCATTCTTGAAAGCACCAAGAGGAAGGCATACTGCCTGAGCAAGAATAAGAATAGTAGCAATGTGCTTTGCAATATCATTTGTGTTGTAAATTTGAGGGAAAATACTAGAAATCGACGCCATAAGAACGCCCAAAATTGCACTAATAAATATAGAGAAAACAATAATTTTGCGGTCTGTATCTTTAGCTTCTTCCATCTTGCCAGCACCCAAAAGACGGCCAATAATTATTCCAACAGACGATCCAAATGCTAAGAAAACAACCTTGAACACATTGTTAAGAGTTTCTGCAATATTGACACCAGCCACAGCATTAAGACCTCTCGTTGAGTAACACTGTACAAGAAGAGCCATTCCTGAAGACCACAAAGCCTCATTAAGCAGCAAAGGAAAGCCTTTTTTGGTAATACTCTTACTAAGCTGTTTTGGCACTTTAAGCGTAGAATAAAGCCCGTTTGCAAAAGGGTGTTCCTCTTTATGAGTATGAGTCCAAATGATAACAATTGCAGCTTCTACAAATCTAGAAATAACAGTTGCAATTGCAGCCCCTCTTACGCCCAAATACGGGAACCCAAACTTTCCATAAATTAGCAAATAATTGAACACGAGATTGACTAATACGGCTGCAACACCGGCTTTCATTGGCAAGACAGTCTCCCCACACTCACGCAGCGTACTCGAATACACTTGTACTAGCATAAAAGGAAACAGTCCAAAGAAAATTACATCTATGTACTCTAGTCCACTTTGCATAGCAAACGCCAGGTCTCCTCCATCTTCACTACTATGCAAGTAAATTCCAATTAGCTTATCACCAAAGGCCGATAACACAATAATAGCCAATCCTGTTAAGACTGTTGCAAGAATGAGTTTGAACCTAAACGAATTTTTAATTCCTTCATTGTCATTTTTTCCATAAAACTGTGCTGTAAAAATGCCAGCTCCAGAAAGTCCGCCAAAAATGCAAAGGTTATAGATAAAAATTAGTTGGTTAGCAATAGCAACTCCCGACATTTGCTCTGTACTGAGCCTTCCAACCATTATATTGTCTAGCATGCTTACAAAATTGGTAAACCCATTTTGAATCATAATGGGAACAGCAATACCAAGAAGCATCTTATAAAATGCCCTATCTCCAATATATTTACTCTTTTTGTTAGCCATCTTTTTATTAGCCTTTTTTATTGGCCTTCTACTCCCTACTAGATGTATACTCTCCCTATTATCCAAAAGCAACAAATAAAGGCAAGAGGGAATAAATTGAGGGAAAAATTCAGGGAAAAATTTGACAACCATTGTAAAAGGTTGTTCAGATAATTTGGCAAATCCAAATCCAATCTACACAAAACTCTTTTTGCAAAACTCTTTACAGTTTCTCTATCACTCTTTGGTGCAACTAGTGAGGTTTAGTCTAGACGATCAAAACGGTCTGGACTCACTGGACGTACTGGACGCTCTAGACTCACTGGACGCTCTAGACGCTCTGGACGCTCTGGACTCTCTGGACGCTCTGGACGCACGGAAACGGTCTGTTTTTGCAGAGCGCGAAGCCAAAGTGGTGGCAGTACTCTTGTACGACACCGGTGCAGGCGACAAAGCTATGCACACATGATG
>CAVDPO010000086.1:0-5324 GCA_963610855.1 Segatella copri | reverse complement strand
AGACCATACTGGCTACTTCGACATGACGACTTTAAGAAAGTATTTAAGACAAGACCCAATTATTGCAACAAGGGTGACTTTGGCTATATTGCTCTCATTGGTGGCTCTTTGAAGTATTGCGGTGCTATAAAATTGGCTTCTATGGCAAATGTGGCAATGTGCTCTGGCGCCGGCGTTGTTAAAATTGCAACAGCACAATCTTTATGTTATGAACTTACTTCTCAAATACTCGAAAGCACTTTATATCCTCTTTCCAGTACTAATGGAGAAATTCTATTTGTACAAGAAGAAATAGATGACCTTATGAAAAATGTAAAAACTATTGCTTTTGGTATGGGAATTGGAGTCTCTAGCCAAATAGAGCTCATGCTGTCATATATTCTCTCATCTTATACTGGAATACTCATCATTGATGCAGATGGTCTTACTGTTCTTTCTAATCTTTTGAAAAAAGATGCTTTAATACTAAAAAAAGCAAAATGCTCTGTTGTTCTTACTCCTCATGCAAAAGAATTTGCAAGACTTCTAGATTGTCCAATAAGCTCCTATATGGAAAACCCCATAGAAGCAGCAGAAACTTTTGCCTCAAAACACAATATTGCTGTCCTTCTTAAAGGACCAGCCACAATTATAACTAATGGACAATACTCTTATTTGACAAACTCAGGCTGTGCTGGGATGGCAACAGCGGGTAGCGGAGATGTTCTTTCTGGAATTTTGGCTGCCATTTTATCGTGGACATCTCAAGATAAAGAACTTGCAAAAAGGAAAGACTTTTTACCGTTTGTTGTTGCAGCAGCTTCCTATATTAACGGGAGAGCAGGAGAAATTGCACAAGAGAAATCAAATCCAATTAGCATGACAGCTAGCGATACCGCACTAGCTATAAAAGATGCAATAAGTGAGTATTTTTAAGTATTAATGACCTTAGAATCGGTTTGAAAGATGGCTCATGATGGCTTCCAATACTGAGCCAGCTATCGCTCGTGCTTTGTCTGAACACGTTAGGTGGTCAGTAGCCTCGCCTCTTGGGTCGACATCAGCAACTTTGAAACCTATTGGAACAAGAAGGTTATCATGAAGTAAGCCTCGCACTTTGCCTGCAATAGTTGTAATAACAGGCACAGGGCCATCTTGTGTTTCTATATTTGCAATAGTTTGGCCAGCCTCAACTATGTCACCAATTAAGACAACACTTTTGAAAATACCATTTGCAGGAGAATGCAGAACTCTTTCTTTACCGTAACCACCAATAATACCAGGAACCCCTGTGTTTGGAGCAGCGCTACCATTTTTGATAATTACACCAAGTCTATGGCCTCTTTGAGTTTCAATTACAGCATCTACATCTTTAGGAGCTTCAAAACCGGGCCCAAGTGCAACTGTAAAAGGAGCCATTGACTTGTTAGTTCCAAGATTTTTTTTTGCAATTATGGCATCAACTAGTGCAACAGGTGAGTATTTTTCTAATATTGCGCAATTTGGATCCACAACAACAGGGACTTCTCCATTATCTAGCACGCGCAAAACATCTTGAACATCACATTTGCGAGCTGTAACGCCTTCAACAACTGCTGTTCCATCAAACAATGCCAATGCAAACGATACTGTTCTTCTTATCACTGTAGGTTTTTCAACTTCAAGATGAACAACAGCAAATCCTGCATTATAAAGTCTAATACCAACAGCTGTTGCAAGATCTCCCGCACCTCTAATTACAACTAGTTGGTTTTTCCAAAGAGATGAAAAATTAGAGGATCTTTCGTAAAAACTAGGCCTGTCTTCACTAGAAATTTGCATATCAGAACTTTGCATATAATACTCCATCTTTGGAAGATGCTATGTAAATCTTAACATCTTTAGGTCTTTTTATATTTCTAATTAAATTAATATCGTCTTGATAATTAGCACGTCTCAAGTCTGCGCCATTAAAAACAACAATTCTATGATGTGGAATTGTTCCTTTCAAAATACCCTCTGGCTCTGAGAAATACCAATCCATATATAAGTTGTCTATAACTTTATCTATTGAAGGTCCAAAAGCAACTTCGCTAGATTTACATCCTAATGCCCACATACCAAAAACAGCTATTGTAAATGTAGTAAGAGGATGTATTTGAGGATCTTTAGATGTGTGAATCTTCACAGGGAGACGTCTTGAACCATCGGCCTCTGAAATTATGACATCATACTTCTCATATAATTGCGCCAAATTTTCAAACCCTGGAGAACTCCACTTACTTCCATCTTTTGAATCATGTGCGTAAAAAACAACCTCATTGGGGTTTGGGCTATACTTTAGAATACTCTCATCATTGAAAACTTTGTCTTGGCCGTAATCTAAAAGATAAGGACAAATGAGTTTGGTGGTAGTTGTTATGAGAACTGTTTTGCCTTTCTCTTTTAGATATCTAGAGAGGCCAATCATTATAGAAGTCTTACCTCCACCACCTATAATAGAGATAAAAGGCTTTTTATTTGTTTCTAAATCTTCCAAATCTTCCCATAAACACTTATAAAGGGATCTTTTACCAATATGCTCTCTCATATGTAAATAATAGCCCAAATTAAGAAAAATAAATATATTGGGGTACAGTTCCCTAATACAGTACCTAATCTTTATAAATCTCTAATCTTTATAAAATCTCTATTTCATCACCAGCTTGAATACGGCCCTCTTTGATAACAATAGCAAAAATACCGTCAGTTGGCATAACGCACCGCCCAGTAGCTTTTTTTATAGCACAATCAGAATGACATTCTTTGCCAATTTGAGTAACTTCAAGCTCTGCGTTTCCCACTCTAAGCCTAGTTCCTACAGGAAGATGCTTTAAGTCAATTCCTCTAGTGTTAATATTTTCTGCAAAAATGCCATCATCTAGCTCAACTGGACAAATAGAGCGCATAGTATCAATGCTTTCTTCTGCTAAAAGACTAATTTGTCTATGCCAGTCTCCCGCATGAGAGTCTCCCACAATGCCATGATGGCACTTCACATCAATATATGAGACAGGATGCTTACGAACACCTTTAACGTCACTAATGTTAACAGAAACAACTTTAGCCATTATTTAACCTATTTAACCTCAAAAACACCGCTCTTTCCGCCATCTTTATAAGTAAGATGAATATTTGAAATAATCATATCACGCTGAACAGCCTTACACATATCATAAACTGTTAAGGCAGCAACACTTACAGCTGTAAGGGCTTCCATTTCAACCCCTGTTTGCCCATGGCACTTCACTTCACTAGAAATAGTCAAAACAGCACTGTGGTTATCGTTTTTAGAGACGACCTCGCTTTCATACTCTTCAATAGCACCTTTAGCTACATTTTCAACTGTATCTTGGATCTTAAAAGATATATCCACTTTGGATAAAAAAAGTGGATGGCACATGGGAATGAGCTCACTATTTTTTTTAGCTGCCATAATTCCTGCAACTTGAGCCACAGCAAGAACATCACCCTTTCCTATTTGTCCTGCGCAAATCTTTTGCATAGTTTCAGACGCCATGAGTACATTAGCCTGAGCCCTAGCAGTACGGCTTGTTTCTGCCTTTTGACTAACATCCACCATTCTTGCTCGCCCTTGCTCATTAAAATGCGTCAATTCCATATTAGCCTCCAATTTGGTTCATAGCCCGGTGCGTTTGCGTAATGCCATCATCACATAGCCGGTGGTGTTCAGGCTTGGCCAAAATACCCTTGCAAATTGCATCTTCCAACGCTTTACCATCAAGATTACGCAATAAAATCTCTGTGTCTGAATGTAAGCAAGGCTTCAAACGCCCGTCACACGTAATTCTTATACGATTGCACTGGTTGCAAAATTCGTTGCTAAGCGGCGTGATAAGGCCAATTTCTCCAATGTACCCTTTAGCCCGATACCTTTTTGCAACTCCGTCTATGGGCAATTCGTTTGAAATTTCTTCCAAATTTGGACAAACTTCAAGTACTCTAGAAGCAGGCACAAAAGTTCCAAAAGTTGAGCCAAAACCCATTGGCATTCGTTCAATAAAGCGCACTTGATAATTTCTATCCCTAGTAAGGTTGACAAAATCTACAATCTCATCATCATTCACGCCACCAAGAAGCACACAATTTATTTTAATTTTATCAAATCCAACTTCCTGTGCAGTTTTAAGACCATTTAATACATCATCTAATGTTCCAAGCCTAGTAATTTGTGAAAACCTCTTTGGTCGTAAAGTATCTAAGCTCACATTTAGCCTATCTACTCCACTCTCTTTTAACGGTCCAGCCAAAGACGAAAGAAGGCTCCCATTTGTAGTTATGCAAAGTTCTTGGACTCCTGGAATATCTTTGAGCATTTTGCAAAAATCAACAATCCCACGACGCACTAAAGGCTCGCCACCTGTAACTCTAATTTTACGAACACCACACTTAACAGCAGCCTTTGCCATAGCTACAAGTTCTTCAAAAGAGCAAATATCACTATGAGTTTGTCTAACAACACCTTGTGGAGGCATGCAATAACAACATCTATAGTTGCATTTATCTGTTACACTAATTCTTAAATATGTAATTTGCCTACCACAAAGATCTAACATACAACCACCATATAAAAAGCTGTCATAGGAATGACAGCCCTTTTCAACTATAATACAAACTTCTTATTCTGCTCAACCAAAACTTATTCACTAAACTATGACATACCCGTCATACTAAAAAACAGGCAAGGTTTCCAAAAGCCCTGCCTGTTTTTTGGTAAACTCAAGAACGTGAGTTATTTATCACATCCAAGGTTAAATCTAATTGTAAATGAATCAACTGGTTTATCACCAAGCTCTTCGCCAAATTCTTGCCAACCGTATGTAGCGTCAATTCTAATACCAAGAATTCCAAATCCAGCACCAACAGACATATAACCGCGGTTAATTCCAGCTCTAATATTGACAACAGCCAATGTGATTTCTGCTCCAGCATTCAAGTGCAAGAGAAGGTCCGATGCTCTAAACGAATCAGAACTAAAGTTCTTGACCATTTCAACCATATCAACCAAGTCTGCGGTAATGACGGGATGGAAAATGATATCTGGTGCAAATGCAAAACCAAAATTAAGTGTCCATGGTGTTGAGACTTCAAAATCTACAGAAGTTTTGTTGTTTTCTACATCTGATGGTTTTTCAATAACTTCTTTTTGTGCAAGAGTGTTAACCATTTGTCCAAAACCTGCATAGCTCTTCATTTTATAGACACCGTTAAGGTTGTTAGCTGTTGCACTAAAACGAATAGAATCATTTGCAAGAGAAAGAGTTACACCAACATCAATTGGAATAGCATAACCGCCCATAACAGGA
>CAVDPO010000085.1:0-5542 GCA_963610855.1 Segatella copri | reverse complement strand
GTATCAAGTTTATGATTGGGAAAATAAAGATGTTCTTGCTGTTGGTGTTGTTGAAAGAATTGGACTTGATTATTCGACAATTGAGCATAAGGCATCTGGCAAGGAAGAATATAATGCCAAATTTAGTTGTCCAACACATAAAGAAGCTATAGAGCTTATCATTAAAATGCTTGTTGATAAAGATTATGGTGTAATTGGTGATGTTTCAGAAGTTGGAGCTGTGGGCCATAGAGTTTTGCATGGTGGAGAACTTTTTAAGAAATCAACACTTGTTACAAATGAAGTTGTAGAGCAGCTTAAAACTCTCATTCCACTTGGACCACTTCACATGCCTGCTAATATTATGGGTATTGAGGCTGCTAGAAAAGTTATGCCAAATGTTCCGCATGCAATTGTTATGGATACAGCTTGGCACCAGACAATGCCTCCAGAGGCTTTTATGTATGCAGTCCCTTATGAATGGTACACAAAGTACAATGTAAGACGTTATGGTTTCCACGGAACAAGCCACCTTTATTGCACAAAGAGGGCAGCACTTCTTCTTGGAAAAGAAAATAAAGATACAAATGTAATTATTTGTCATATTGGAAACGGAGCAAGTGTTTGTGCTGTTAAAAACGGTGTTTGCATTGAAACTTCAATGGGTCTTACCCCTCTTGAGGGTCTTGTTATGGGTTCTCGTAGTGGTGATTTGGATCCAGCAATTCTTCCATACATAATGAATAATACAGCAATGACTGCAAAAGAAATGGACACAACTCTCAACAAAAAGAGTGGGCTTTTGGGAATTTGTGGTTATACAGACAGGCGTGATGTTGAAAAAGCTGCTAACGAAGGGGATGAGAAAGCTAAACTTGCTATGGCAATGGAATGCCATAGAATTAAGAAATACATTGGAGCATATGCAGCACTTTTGGGTCGTGTTGATGCAGTAGTCTTTACTGCTGGTGTTGGAGAAATGGGACCAACAATTCGCCATGGTGCAATTTGTGATATGGACGCTTTTGGGATGTGTCTTGATGATGAAAAAAACCGCATTTGCAAGTGTAGAAACGGCGAATTTGAGATCTCTAAAGAAGGTTCTCCCGTAAAGATTTTTGTAATTCCTACTGACGAAGAGCTTGTAATCACAGAAGATGCTGTGGCTCTTATGAATGGTACTTATGACGTTCATACAAACTTCCATTATTCATTTGAAGATGCATCTTATGAAAATAAGGCTCGTGCAAAAGGACTTGTAAAAGATTTGCAGAAAAAGCCAGAGCTCAAAGCTATTCTTGCATTGCCAAAAAATGCAAAGGCTTTTGCAAAATAAGCTACATTGATTATTGATTTGGTATTTCGTATTATTAGCTAAGTAGTATTTAGTTTGTTGCTATTTGGTGCCATTAGCTGAGTCTTATTAGCTAGTTTGCTAGTTGATTGCTGAGTTGGTTGCTATCTAGTTGTTGGTTAGGTGCTGTGCTGGCAGTTGCTTGCTACGTGCTTGCTAAACGGAGTTTATTATGAAGGTTTTTCTTTACAATACAATGTCACGCTCTATTGAGGAGTTTATTCCAATTAAAGAGGGCGTGGTTGGCATGTATGGTTGTGGCCCAACGGTATACAACTATGCACATATTGGAAACCTTAGAACATACATTTTTGAGGACACATTAAAAAGAGTTCTTCTTCATGCAGGCTTTAAGGTAAAGCATGTAATGAATATTACAGACGTAGGACACCTTACTGGTGATGGCGACGATGGCGAGGACAAACTTGAGAAGTCTGCACGCGAGACAGGTCGTAGCGTTTGGGATATTGCAAAATTTTATACCGATGCTTTCTTTTCTGACTACGACTCTTTGAACATTATACGTCCAACAATAGTATGCCCAGCAACACAGCATATTAAGCAAATGATTGAGCTCATACAAAGGCTTGAAAAAGGTGGACACACTTACATAGCCGGTGGAAATGTTTATTTTTCTATAGATACATTCCCTGAATATGGAAAGCTCGCTCGTCTTAATCTTGATGAGCTTAAAAGTGGCGCTAGAATAGATGTAGACACAAATAAGCGCAATCCAAAAGATTTCGTACTTTGGTTTACAAACAGTAAGTTTGGTGAACAGGCAATGATGTGGGATTCTCCATGGGGCCGTGGGTATCCGGGTTGGCACATAGAGTGTTCTGCTATGAGTATGTACTACCTTGGAGAGCATTTTGACATTCATTGTGGTGGAATAGATGCAATTCCAGTACACCACACAAATGAAATTGCGCAAAGTGAAGCTTCAACAGGCAAGAAGTGGGTTAACTACTGGATGCATGGAGAGTTCCTTTTAAGCGAGAAAGGAAAAATGTCTAAAAGTTCAGGCGAGTTCTTAACTCTTAGTGTCTTAAAAGAGCATGGATTTGACCCTCTGGATTACCGCTATTTTTGCCTAGGTGCAAATTATAGAACTCAGTTGCAATTCTCTTATCAAGGGCTTGAGGCCTCTCGTATAGCAAGACAAGGTCTCGTTGAAAGGATTTCTTGTCTTGGTAATGAAGTTTCAAAAAAGTCTGAGATTTCTAATGCTGCAAAAGACTACATGGCGCAGTTTGACGAGTTTGTCTGCAATGATTTGGGCACTCCTAGAGCAGTTGCTGTTTTGTGGAACCTTGTCAAAGATAATGACATTTCAAATGCTGATAAGAAATATGTAATAAATTATATGGATGATGTGCTTGGGTTAAAGCTATCACAAATTGTAGCTAAAGATAAAAATGCTTTAGATTGCCCTCAAGAAGTAGCAGAACTTGTTGAAAAACGAGCTTTGGCAAAGAAAGCAAAAGATTGGGCTTTGGCAGATTCTTATAGAAACCAAATAGATGCATTAGGGTATGTTGTTAAAGATACTCCAAATGGGCCTGTTGTTTCAAAAAGAATGTAACTTTTATTAAGGATGATTGTTAACGCTTATGGAAATCAAGAGTGGAGATGAACTGGCGTTCAGACGAGTTTATCAAGAGGTCTTTCCAACACTTATGAGAGTTGCTTATCACGTGACTTATAATAAGGATGTTGCAGAAGATATTTGTCAGGATGCCTTCATTAGATTCTATGACAAAGACATGGTTTTTCCTTCTATGGAAGATGCCAAGTTTTGGTTGATAAGAGTTACAAAGAACCTCTCAATCAACCACGTCAAGAGAAAGATGAGGGAGACTGCATCACTTGAAAAAGTGATGAAAAATCCGCAAGTAAACCCGTTCAAAGATGGTCAGACAGAGCTCATTTTACAAGAGTCGTCTGCAGCAGTTAGGAAAGCAGTTGGAGAGCTTCCTGAGATTTATAAGACGGTAATAGTCCTTAGAGAGTACGCTGGACTAAATTATAGCGAGATAGCTAAGGTGCTTAAGATTTCTGAAAGTAATGTAAAGGTCCGTATGCACAGGGCTAGAAAAGAGCTTGGTGCAATGTTAGACCGGGAGGAAGTGAATGTGCCTTGATGATCAAATCCTAAACACCTATCTTGATGGTGAACTTTCAGAACCTTGGAAGAGCCAGGTTGAAGAACACCTAAGCTATTGTCCAAGTTGTCGCTCAAGGTATCAAAAACTTGTAAGTCTTAGTGAAAAAGTTAAGTTGGCTGTTCTTACTGACGAAGAAATTGCTCCAAGACAAGATAGAGTTCTTTCAATGATTGAAAAGAATTATTTGTCAAAGAAACCAAAGCAGTCTTTTTGGAAGAAATATTTTAGAGTTTCTACTCCACAAATAATTGGAGTGGCTGCTGCTTTTGTTGTTGTATTTATTGGTTCTTGGGCTATTTTTGGCGGCAATAAGAATGATGCTATCCCTCTTCCAGAGCTCAATACAACAATAGATTTGAAAAATATTACTCCAGTAAGGTCAACAGACAACTCAACAACATCTAAGAGTCTTGAAAGTTATTCTCTTGAAGAAATTCTCAAGAATTTGGATGCTCGTGGCTATGATGTGGATATTAGACTAAAGAGTATTCAGCCCCTAGCTTTAGAAAAGATGGGTACAGATGTCAAAAACATTGCTTTGATTGAAGATCAAGGCATTGTGATTTCATCTGACGGGGTTGCTAAAGACGCTAATGGTTCAATTGTAGCTACCGGTGTTTCTTTGGATGCTTCAAATCAAGTTGTTGCGTCTGACGGAACAGTACTTTTCTCATCTGAACAAGTGTCAATTATTGAGTAAAACTTTTAGTCTTTTGATTTTGCTATAATTTATCAACCAAGTCTTTTATAAGTTGTTTTGTTGCAACTTGTGAAACGAGTGTTGTCATTGTCTTTCTATCATAAAAGAGTTCCCAAACTTCTACATTAAGGCTTCTTGCTATTTTTATAATTGTAGATAGATTTGGGTTACTTCTTCCACCTTCAATATCTGCAATACTGTTAAGTCCTGCGCTTTCTGCAAGCTTTTCTTGTGTAAGTCCCTGAGCTCTTCTGTATTGCTTAATATTTTCGATAAGAATTGCTTTTGCGTTATCGTTTTTCTCGTTCATGGATAAAGAATAGAAGTCATTTCTTGAAAATTTAAGTCTGTTATTTACGAAGTTATTATTGCTTATTTACGAAGTTGCGGTAGAATAATAGTAGAATTTTTTACTTTTGAAAGGAGAAGAGAAAAATGAGTAAAAAAATTTTAGCTATTATGCTAATTGTTTTGGTTTCAGTTTGTAGTGTTTTTGCTGTAAACATGAAAGTTGGGATCCATGCTGGTTATGGTGCAGCTGATTATAAGTTCACTGGAGCTGAAAAGGTAGATGAAACGAATGTTGAATTAACAATGGATTTCAAAAACCAAGGTTTTTATGCAGTTGGAACATTTGCTTTTGAAGTAATAGACAATCTTGATATTCAAGTTGAAGCTGGTATCAATACAATGGGAAAAGCAAAGGCGTCGGTGGGTCTTTTCTCTGGAGCTACTGTTAAAGACTCAAAGAATGCTCCTATAAGCATTGTTGCTTTCCTTGGTGCAATATACAACATCCCAGTTATTGATAAATTAAGCATTGGTGTTGGTGGAGGAGTTGATTTCTTCTATGGCGGTCTATTTGCAGCTGATGGATCTCTTGCCACTAATTTGAAAGCTTCAGAAATAGAAGACGCTAATAAAAATATCAGCTTTGGCGTTGGTGCAGAAATGAATGTTTCTTATGAAATCACAAAAAATATTTCTGTTCTACTTGGCGGAAAATTTGACTGGCATTTCTTAAACAAAAATGGGGTAACAGAAAATGCAAAAAAAGAAAAAGAGGACCTTGTAGCTAATATTCTTACATACAAGATTTTTGCTGGTGCCACATATTCATTCTAATAGCTAAAGATTATCGTTATTCAAGGAACTGTCATTGGACATCGTGTCCCATGTCAGTTTCTTTTTCTTCCTCTAGCATAAAAATGGTGGGATTAGCCAACTTTTCTGTTTCCTAATTTGAAAATTAAAAAATAGTTTACCCAAAAAGACCGTTTCAGTGCGTGGTGTACCTGAAATTTGGGGAAGCAAGTACGATTTCTGCGAACTTCTTTGCTC
>CAVDPO010000084.1:0-10196 GCA_963610855.1 Segatella copri | reverse complement strand
ACCTTAGACAGCTTGCTCCTTGAGCGTGATACTTTCCCTAAGTGTACATACCTTATTTGCGACAGCGCTTATGCTAAAACTACCATAGACCAAAAAGAGCAGTATGAAATGCTGTATTCTCTTGAAAGAGAAACTCAAAAAAACCATGGCAAAGTACTTTATCCTGTTCCTGCTAATGGTAGGGGTATTGATATTGCACTATATCTAGCTTCAAAAGGGTGCAATATAAGCACAGACAGCGCAATTATAAACAATGCAATTAAACTTTACGAAAACAAAAAATGGATAAAAGAAAATCCTCTTTGGCAATATATTGGCAAATTGAACGACTATGGTATTGATTACAATGGCTCTGTTCTTGTACCAGATGGGATGCTTACAAGCGCAAAATCTATTGCCGCATTTGACTTAATCAAGGGAAATCCCTCTTGCAAAACAGTTATTACGGGCCACGCTGCAAAAGGAACAGTTGCAAGCTCAATTTTTGACAAAACGTGGAAAGAAGAAAACAACGTGAGACTAGAGGGCTTGCAAGTTACAATTAAAGTACACCCAGACAAGACCGATGTTCTCCAAATATGTAAAACAACGAGACCTAAAAAAGTTATGCTGTTTCATTCAAACTATAATGAAGCAGTACCTTTGATTGAAGAATTACAAGGCATGGGATACGAAGTTACTTGTGGGGTTCCTTCTTATGGAGACCCGTCTTAAGAACTTCAAGATCTACTTGATATTCATTGGGAGTTTTACCTGTTAAATTCTTAAAAAGTTTGAAAAAGTATTGACGGTTTTGAATACCAATTTTTTCTGTAAGGTCTTTGATTTTCATTTTTGGGTCAGCTAAAAGACGTTTTGCTTCTTCAACTCTAACTTTATTAATATATCCCTGAACCGATATCCCAAGAGCATTTCTAAAGACACGAGCAAGATATGCTTCTGAAAGATTAAACTCTGTTGAAAGATATTTTGTAGAAAGTTGTGGGTTTCTAAAGTTGGCATCTATATACTCAACAATAGCCTGAGAGCTTGTCTCTTGGCGGTTTTGTACTTTATCTTTTTGCTGTTGGGCTATTATTTGAAAATTCTCAATAAAGAAAGAATTGATCTCTTCTATGCTTGTATGGTTATCAAGTAAAGCCATAAAAGCAGTATTTTCGTTTTCATTTAACTTTGAGCTTTCTTCTTTGAGCTTTATAACCGCTCCAGAAAAGTTTAATAATGAGCGTCTTACTATTGGATATTTTTTAGTCTTTAGCATATTCACATAGTCATAATATTCTTCAAGAGCTTTGCTCCTTTGCCCCTTCTTAAGGCAAGTAATAATGCCAGCTGTTTTTTCTGTTAAATCAGAAATTGAATGTTCTCTTTCTTTTTCTTGTGAAATATCAACCATATATATCTCTGGCGTTAAAAATCGCAAAAGCCAACGCTCTTTGATAAGAGCAAACGTATTTGGAAGTAGAGTCCAATCACTTATTTCATTTGAGTAAATGTTGTACATCTTTGGAAATAAAATCTCAAAGTTGGATTTCAAATCTTCAAAATCTCGTTCTGTTGTAGGTTGGAGTAAAAAGAGTGTGAAATCAGAGCCAAAAGAGACACATTCATTATAAGTAACAGTGCTTTGAACAACAGAAAGAAGAGACGCAATATCTGAAGAAGAGACAAGATAAAGAATTACAGGGCAAGCAAATGCAATACGTAGTTTGCAGTTATCTAAAAAAAGCTCAGGACTATCGTATGCAATTTCTCCCGTTAGAATATCTCTAAGGAGACTTTCTTTGAGTTTTTCGCTCATGCTACGGGTTGTTTTTCTTTCATCTATTATAGTGTTAATTCTCTTTTGGATTAACTCAGATGCATTGCCTTTTTCGTTATCATCAAAATCATTTATCTCAGATACTTTTTTTGAAACTCTAATGAATGGAATATAAACCATGCGAGTAACAAAAATGAACAAAAATATAAAGAGAACAATAAAAACACCAAGAATTATTGATGTAATATGCTTTGTTGTGAGCATACTACCCATTATTTCACTTTGCGCCATTATTTTGACAAAAATCCAGTCTTTCATTTCCAAAGAAGAATAGAAGCACACATAGGAATCGGCTTTGCCTTTTTCTACTACGTGTCCAGATTTCTTTTCATTGTTTGCTAGAATTTGGGAAATAACGTTTTGTTTAAGGCTGTCGTTCTTCAAAATTTCACTATTGCCTGGGTTTTCGTAAACAATATGGCCATTGTTGTCAATGATAAAAGAAGTTCCACCTGCACTGCCTGCAAAATATAACTTAGCAAAATTCGACGATTTCAAATTAAGCAAAATTGCGTTGTCGGATTTCGAGCTAGAATTTCCAATTTCATAGTACATGAAAGAATAAAGATCTGAGTCAATATATCCTGTTGATGTATACGTTTTTCTAGGGATTAGAGTTAGACGGCTTTCATTGTTTCGTGTTTTGAAGATATCGACAGCAACAGTGTCTTTGAAATTGTCTATTGTGTCGCTTACAGCCCCATATTGCAAAGTGCTATAAATGTAGCCATTTTTCTCGTTGTATACATATATAGAGTCAACGATTGACGTCGTTGCTGTTATAGAATTGAGTTTGCGAATGCCCTCTATTACTTCCATATTAGTAAGGTTTGTATTTTCACGGAGCTTTTTGATTGTAGAGTCGTAAAAAACTTGGTTTGAAATATCTATGAGAATTTCATCGGCAAAAAAAGTGGAAGCGTCAACGTGATTAATGAAAAAGGCTGTTTGGTCCTCTATTGCTTTTACCAAAGACCTTTGATATTGGGAAAAAAGTATTGCAAACATCACTAGAATAAAAACCAAGGCCAAGCAAATTGGTCCAATAAAAAAGGCCGATACCTTTGAGGCCGGGTTTAGTTTTTTTCTCATTTTCTTCATAGATTTAGTGCCTTTCGTTTTTTACTGCATAGTATCACAGCAAAAGGCAACATAAAAGTCAAAAAGAATAAAATTCGAACATATTAAATTAAGTCACTATTTCGTACTTTCGCTAAGAACATGGTGCTTTTATACTGCATTGTGAGAAAAGGCGGTTGCCAATAAAACAATAGAGGCAAAACGCAATCAAACAGTTGGCACACCAATAAAATTAGGAGGGTTAGCCATGAAAAAACTATTTTCAGTTGTTCTTGTTTCATTACTGCTCTGCTCAATGCTCTTTGCAGCAGGAAGTAAAGAAAGTACAACACAGACACAAAACGTAGAACAAGACACTTCTTACAGCGGAACTGTTATGCTTTATTCTTCAACAGGAGAAGATGTAATTCTTGCTCTCAAAGAAGCATTTGAAGCCAAATATCCAAATGTTAAGCTTGACTATTATTCAGCAACATCTGGAAAATGTGTAACAAAGCTTTCAACAGAGTTCCAGACAAATTCTGTAACTTGCGACGTTGCATGGCTTGCTGATCCATCTGCTATGATTAAACTCAAGGCTGACAATCACCTTGTTCAATATTTCTCACCTTATGCAGAAAACATGGATTCAAAGTTTAAGGATGCAGACGGCTACTACACAGGTGCAAGACTTTTGATTATGGGAATTACATATAGCACAATTGCTTGCAGTGATGCAGAAGCTCCTTATGACTATCTTGACCTCTTAGCTGACAACTTCAAGGGACAACTTGTTATGTCTGACCCAACAGGAAGTGGTTCAACAAAAGCTCTTGTTTATGCCCTTGCAAACAATCCTAAGTATGGTTGGTCATATTTTGAAAAGCTCGCAGCTATGGGAACAGAGCTCCAGTCAAGTTCTGGTGCTGTAAATAATGCAGTTGCCGCCGGTTCTTACAAGATTGCTTTTGGCGTTGACTATAACACAAAGAACTTAATGGATCAGGGATCTCCTCTTGGTTGGCATGACACAACAGATATTGTTGCTGTTCCTTGTCCAATTGGTATTCCAACAGGTGCTCCACATGAAGAACTTGCAAAACTTCTCTATGACTTTATTCTTGATCCTAATGGTGGACAGCAAATTCTTACACAAAAGAACATTGCTCCTGTCGTAGACGGTGTTAAGCTTCCAGAAGGCATGCTCACAGCTAGTGAGATTGCAGCAAAAGCTCTTCCAATTGACTGGGAAGACCTTGCTGTTGTTTCAAATGATCTTTTGGATAAATTCAATTCCTACTTCAAGAAGTAAGGACCTTTATTTTCAAAGCCGGGGTGGATTTAAGCATTCTCCCTGGCTTTTTTATTTTTAGAGCTTAGAACTGCATCTAGGTATCCCTTTTTAGGCAACTAGACACTTTAGCGAGGTTTTTGTAAAAACCTCTAACACTTGGATATTTGGACGCCTAGGTTGCAGTTTCTATACTCATAGGGAGTTTCTCATGAACAAAGTTGAACTTAAGGGCATTACTGTACACTATGGCGAACATACTGTCCTTGAAGATTTTTCTCTTACTGTAAAAGCTGGCCAAATAATTGGTATTGTTGGACCTTCTGGTTGCGGTAAGACAACCATAGTTAGGTCAATTTGTGGCTTTATTAATCCTGAAAAAGGAGATGTACTCATTGATGACAAACTAGTTTACTCAAAAACTGGAAGAATAAATGTTCCCCCAGAGATGAGAAAAATTGGTGTTGTTTTTCAAGATTATGCTGTTTGGCCACATCTTTCCACTTATGATAATGTGGCTTATCCATTAAAAAAGAGAAGAACTCCAAAAACAGAGATTCCAAAGCTTGTAGAAGAAGCATTGGAACAAGTTAACATGATTGGATACGAAAAGTATCTTCCTTCACAGCTGTCTGGTGGACAGCAACAGAGAGTTGCAATTGCACGTGCACTTACCACATCTAATGACTTTCTTATTATGGATGAGCCGATTACAAACCTTGATGCAAAATTAAGAGAGCAAATGCTTGTAGAAATTAGAATGCTACAAGAGAGGCTTGGCACAACAATTATTTACATAACACATGACCAAGAAGCTGCAATGCAACTTTGTGATGAAATTGTAATTCTTAACGACAATGGAAGCATTGCGCAAATTGGAACAGACGAAGAAATTATTAAGAAACCAGCAAATAAATTTGTATTCCAATTCATTGGAGTTTCAAATTTCTTGCCAACATGTATAAAAAACGGCAAATGTTATCTTTCACTTAATGAAGATATTTTATTAGAAGATAGCATTCCTCAAGATTATCCAAAAGGCAAAACACAAGCTCTATTGGGCGTAAGGCCAATGGATATTGTCTTTGATGATAATTCACCAATAAAAGCAAAAATTGTACAAGAGACATTCTTAGGCAATATTTATACCTACTTTATTTCTTTAGGAGACAAAGAATACAGAGTACAACGTATTGCATCTGGTGAAGCAAATGACGACAAGTACAAAGAAGACTTAACAGTAGGTGTTAAATTTGTGAATGTAAAATATTTTGACATGGAGGAAAGTGTATGACAGCTGTTAGAAACAAAGATTTCCTCAAATTAGAAGGCAAAAGAATTTTCTCTTTAGATAAACTCATGACAATTTTGTGTTATGTAGCTCTTATCACAGTGGTTATTCTTCCTGTCGTAATGATTTTCTATTATGCATTTTGGGATGGCTCAAAAATTGACTTTGATATGTTTGTCAAAGTTCTAACACAGCAAGGAAACTTGAAAGCCATTAAAAATACAGTTGTAATTGCAATTTTTACAACAGCTATTGCAACAGTAGTAGGAGTCTTTTTTGCATGGCTATTGGGAAGAAGTGATATTCCTCTTAAAGGGCTTATGAAGTTCTTGTTTTCAATTCCATTTATGATTCCTCCATTTTTGGCAGCTATGTCATGGGATATGATGTTCTCTGGTCGTGGTGGATATGTAAATAGACTTTTAATGTCAATTTTCCACTTGTCATCTGCTCCTTTTAACATTAACTCTGTTGCGGGAATTATTGTAATTGAAGTTGTTTACTATTTCCCATTTGTTTACATGCAAGTAGTAAGTGCCCTTGAAAGAATGGACCCAACACTAGAAGAAAGTGCTAGAATAGCGGGAGCTGGACAGCTCTATGTCATTAGGAAAATCACTATTCCTTTGACAATTCCTGCAATCTCTTCTGGAATGTTGCTCATTCTCATTACATCTCTTTCAAACTACGGTATTCCGGCAATGCTTGGGTTCTCCCAAAACATATTCACGCTCCCAACAATGATAGTAGAGCTTATGAATAGAGCTGGCGGAAGTTTTGAAGGCATAAGAGAAGCTGCGGCAATGTCTATTGTTCTTGTGGTTGTTGTTGCAATTGCTCTTTGGGGACAAAAGAAACTTACAAGCCGTGGTAGTTATGACATTATTAAAGGAAAATCAATGAGACCAATGCTCATAAAGCTTCGTGGTGCAAAGTATCCACTTCTTATCTTCTCATTAATCTTCCTTTTGCTTGTTGTTGTTGCACCAATTGTAATGATTTTGTTAATTAGTTTTGTAAAAGCATATGGACTTCCATTTACAGCTGAGAACATGACTCTTGCCAACTATAAACGAATTTTTGTAGGAAACATTATGGTAAGTGATTCTGTTAAGAACTCTCTTTTCCTTGCTTTCTCTGCTGGTCTTATATGTCTTCTTTTGGGAACAATGCTTGCATACGTTGTTAATAGAATTAAACCAAAAGGAGGTACAGTTCTTGAAATGATGGCTGTTCTTCCTTACTCGCTACCAGGAACTGTTATGGCAATAGGTTGTATGTTGGCTTGGTCTGGTGCTTTCTTTGGAATAACACTGTACAACACAATTTGGATTATTCTTGTGGCTTATATAGCTAGATACCTCTCGTATGTTCTCAAGTCTAGTTCCGCAGCATTACAACAGGTTCACTACTCACTAGAAGAGGCTGCTCGTTCTTGTGGTGCATCTCACATGGAAACACTAAAAGATGTGACACTTCCTCTAATAAAGCCGGCTATGATATCGGGCTTTTTCCTAGTTTTCTTGCCATGTATGAGAGAGCTCACAACCTCAATTTTGCTTTACGGACCAAATAGTAGAACGCTTGGTGTTGCAATTTATCAGTTAAGAATAAATGGCTATATCACACAGGCTGCTGCGCTATCTGTTGTTACAATTGCACTTATTATTATTTGTAACAATCTTGTTAAGTTTATCATTAGAGATAGAAGGAGAAAGTAATATGAAGCAAATAGTTTTGGAACATGTTACTAAGTCATTTACAACAAAAGCTCTTGGGACAGTTGTTGCTGTTGACGATTTTAACCTTGAAATTGAAAAAGGAGAATGTTTCTCTTTCTTAGGCCCTTCTGGTTGTGGAAAAACGACAACTCTTAGAATGATTGCTGGATTTGAAGATTTAACAGAGGGCTCAATTTATCTTGGTGATAAGTTAGTATCTGACAAAAAGAAGAATATTTATGTTCCACCAGAAAAACGAGATTTGGGCATGGTGTTCCAAGCTTTTGCAGTATGGCCTCACCTTAATGTCTTTGATAATGTAGCATTTCCTCTAAAAGTGAAAAGACTTCCTAAAAGTGAAATAGTTGAAAAAGTTACACAAGCATTAAAATACTGCAATCTTAGTGGACTTGAAAAAGAATACCCTTCTAATCTTTCTGGCGGACAGCAACAAAGAATTGCGCTTGCTCGATCCATTGTTGTTAACCCAGATGTCTTACTTCTTGACGAGCCTCTTTCAAACTTGGATCCCCATCTTAGAGAGTCTATGAGGTTCGAGATTAAGAGACTTCAGAAACAGTTTGGTTTTACTATTATATTTGTAACTCATGACCAGGCTGAGGCAATGGCTCTTTCTGACAGAATACTTGTTATGGATATGGGACGTATTCAGCAAATAGGAACCCCTCAAGAGCTCTACCGTCATCCTGTAAATAGGTTTGTGCATAGCTTCTTGGGGCAGTCTAACTTTATCAATGTTACAATCAAAGGTGGCAAAGTGTATCCTGTAGGTGATGAAAGTAATGTTATTTACGAAGACAGCGCTCTTGCTGACAGTAAAGCTAAGATTATGGCTACACGTCCTAACGCAATTGAACTTAACAGAGAAAGCGGTTACCCATCTACAATTATCAAACGTACATTTAAGACCGATTTCGCAGAGTACTTAGTTAAAGCTGGAGACGAAACACTTTTAGTGCAAACGCCACATAGAAATATTTTCAATAACGCTGAACAATGTTTCTTGCGTATAAACGATCCTGCTTGGTATGAACCAGAAAACCAAGAAGAGAAAGATGAACGTGAGCGCAGAAATACTGTTTGATGTATGGAATGTTTTTGATGTGTAAAGATTTGTAAAGAGGTGCAAAACAGAAATGACAAATGGCATAACACAAGATAGAGGTGCAAATTCTTTAATAAAGCTCGTGCAAGAGGCGTATAAAAAAGGAATAGATGATTATCACATGGCTCCATTAAAATCGAGTGATGATGGAGCTATTTCAAACGGTGATAGTGTAGTCTTTTGCTGTCGCAGAGGAGAAAGAGAGATAGAACTTACAAATATGTTTGTAGATCCTTCTTTTGATAAAGTTCCACGACATTTTTTTGATGACCTTTATTTTGTACTTCTTACTCAATACCATGAAAAGTTTATGTCATATCCTATTGCTTTTGCACCTCTTCATGTGCATGAACCTCTTGGTCAAGTATTAGCTGAAAACGGAAAAACGCAATTTCATATTGCAGAGTCTGAAAAATATGCGCATGTAACATTTTTCTTCAATGGAGGAGAAAATAAACCATTTGAGAGAGAGGTAGACTACTGTATTCCATCTCCAAAAGGTATTCCTTTTGATGAAAAACCAGAGCTCTCACTCTCTCAAGTTGCAAATAAAGTCATAGACGAACTAGATCATTTTGATTTTATTGTTGTTAATTTTGCAAATGGTGATGTTATTGGGCACACTTCAAACAAAGATGCAAAAATTAAAGCATGCAAAGCTGTAAGTGAAAACTTGGAAAGGGTAGTAAAAGCTGCCCAAGAAAAGAACTACGTTGTTGCTATAACAGCTGACCACGGCAATATTGAAACTCTTTACACAAAAAATGGTACACCTCATGTTGCTCATACTACCAACAAAGTTGCTTTCTTTTTACTTGATGGTGAGAAAGACAAGAGGATTGGTCTAAAAGATGGTTCTCTTAGAGATGTGGCGCCTACAATTTTAGATGTCATGGGGATAAAAAAGCCATCTCTTATGGATGGAAATTCTTTGGCATGCGATTACAATTTTGGGCAAAACAGGAAAGCCATCTTGGTGATATTGGATGGCTGGGGGCTTGGAACCGGTGATGACAATGATGCTATCTATCTTGCATCAACGCCTTACTGGGATAATCTTCTTTCTCATTTTTCGTATGCTAAGCTTGACGCAAGTGGCTCCTTTGTAGGTCTTGGAGATGGCAAGCCCGGCAATTCAGAGGCCGGCCACATGAATTTGGGTGCTGGGCGTTGTGTTATTCAGGATGATATTAGAATAGATAAAGCTATGGAAGATGGTGAGTTTGAAAATAATCCAGTTCTAATTGAGGCTGTAAAACGCTCCATTGAAAAGAAAAAAGCTTTGCATTTATTGACATATCTTACTTATAAATCTTCGCATGGGAGTATGGATTACGCTGTATCTATTTGTAAGATTGCAAAGAAATTGGGGCAAGACAAAGTTTTTCTTCATATAATTTTTGACGGTCGTTCCACTGAGCCGGGAAGTGCTCCAGAGCTCTTAAAAGAGCTTGAATACAAGCTCAACACAATTGGAGTTGGTCAAATTGTTGATGGTATTGGCCGTGGCCTTGCACTAGATCGTGATAACAACTGGCAAAATGTAAAACTTGCATATGACCTTTTTACTGAGAAATAATGTAGTTGGCGAGGTTTTGCAAAACTCGTTTTGCAACGTATTTTTGCAAAAACCTCTAGTTAAATATTTTATTTTTAGGCAAGGATTGTTTTTATTTCATTTGCACTTAAAGAAGTAATCTCAGAAATTGTTTCTATTGGAAAGTTTTTTGCATGCATTTGTTTGACAATACGAGTTGTAGCTTCTGCTTGCCCTTGCGACAGGCCTTGCGCTTTACCCTGAGAAAGTCCATGCGACAGACCTTGTTCATATCCTTCTTTTCTATTGTCATGAATTAACATATCAAGTTTCATAAAGCCACCTCTCC
>CAVDPO010000083.1:0-2976 GCA_963610855.1 Segatella copri | reverse complement strand
GACAACATTGCTCCTTAAATGGGAAGAAGATGAAAGAAAGGGCCTTATCGTCAAAACACCATTGGATAGATTCAAATGGAATCAGCTTGGCCAATTATACCAATACTTCACCAATACCTTTTCTCATTTGTCTCTAGAGGAATTAAAAGATAAACTAACTGAAAATATAAATTCCATCTATGCAATGATTGACGCTCTAAGTGAACGAGAGCTATTTGAGCCTCATATGAGAAAATGGGCAGATAATGCCACCAAAACAGCAGTATGGGAAGTATACAAGTTCATTCATGTAAATACTGTTGCTCCTTTTGGCACTTTCAGAACAAAAATCAGAAAATGGAAGAAGGTGGTATTATAAACTCTGTTTTATGCAGGTTTTTGAAAAAATCTTACATTAACTCAATCTCATACTCCATTATTGCTACTTGTTTTAGCGTTTGGAAGATAGAGCAGTAGCGGGATGTCTTTTCACATGCAGATTCAAACTTAATTTTGTCCACTACTCCAACTGCTCTTATTTTTAGTAGGCAATAATCCATTGTGGTAGGAGAGGTTTGTCTTTTTGTACAACTAATGCTCATTTCCACACTAGAAAAAGAAACTTTCATTTTGTTTGCAATTTCTCTTAATGTCATATAAAAACAACCAGAAAGAGCACCAAGAAGAAAATGATATGGACCACACCCTTCCATAAAACTGTGTTTAACATTGTTCTCTCCAAGGAAAAACATTTCATCTTCATTAAACACAGCAGAAATCTTTGTTTCTTTACTCATAATTCCGTTCTCCTTTTTGTTATTTTCTAAAAACAGTCAACCTTTGTATGTTTTATTTCAAACGTGGTAAATCAACATTAGCCTAGTGCAACAGCTAAAGCCTTACATCTAAACCTACATGGAAAAGCACTGAATTCGATAAAAACTGTCTTATTTCTACCCACATGAGAGACATCATGGACTCTCTAGGGCAAGAAATGGACAAGATATTGTATAAATTCCTTGAGCACATAAGCGTCAAGGAAATAGAAAACAAAATCCTAAGTAAAGAGGTTTTTGCAAAAACCTCTAAAGATTGTATTTGAGTTTGCGAGATAAAAGGCTCTTTCTGAAAACCTTATTAATTTAGAGGACAATATCAGGATTTGTTCTATACTTCCGCCTATTGTTATTTTTTTCTTCCAAGAGATATCCTTTCTCAACAAGCCCCCCTAGTATCGTCTTTCTAAAATAACTTGAGTCGCTGATTCCAATATAGGAAGCTATATCATTGGGTTTTTGCGTTCCATAATGGCAATAAGAGAGTATCTTCTTATCATAGTCAGATACTCTCTCAAGCGAAATGAAATCAATAATAGGTATATTTCCTGTATCTATTCCTTCTTCATAAGTCAAATCAGGTAAAACAAGAGTAAAATGAGAAGATGAAGAATAGATAAACGGTTTATGAGGTAAATCAACTCCATCATAAGACTCAATTATTTTGTCAAAACCCGTTCCTCTCGCCTCCATCATATTGCACATAACAAGGAGATCGGTAATTAATGGATTTCTTCTTGTTGAAAGATATTGAGAAAGATTGTATGTCTTTTCAATAGGCTCTCCTTGATAAAAATTCCCCGGACTAGAAATCTCAAGCCTATCACGGAACATATCAACCTGTATTTGCGTTCCAAGAAGGAAGTAGTTTCGGTGTGCAACAGCATTAACAACGCCCTCAAATAAAGCTCGTTGAGGAAATGCATCAAGATTTTCTCTTCCTCTATCCTTCTTTATGTAAGTATGATTCATTCTTTGATCCACAAAAGTAAGGATAAACTCAATTGTATCAATGATGTTACCTTGAAATTTCTTCGCAGTTGCAATTCTGTCAGTTCCTCTTGTGAAACCAGAAAAAATTGAGCATTGTACAGCCGTTCTTTCTCCTTCATATGTATCCATGAATAGAAGAGCCCCATTTTTAAGCATTTTTTTATTGTTGAAAAAATGAACAGCTTTTAATTCTTTATCAGAAAGTTCCTTTCCTTCATTATGCTCGCTGTAATAATCGAAAAGTTTTGAAAAATTGGAACGATCATATTCCACACCTGTATCTGTTGTATCAAATTGTGTGTCTCTATTGGAGACAAACATATTTGTCATTTCCTCGTAATCAGCCTCATTTGTATACCCACCACGACGCATAAAAATACCATACATACCTTTATACTTAAGGAGAACAGGTTTTACAGAAGATTCACGAACTTCAACTTTAATAATGCAAAGTTCCTTTCCATTATTATCATAAGGGATAAAGGTAATATCAATTGGAGGATATGGATAGAGGTGTTGATTAATCTGATTTGAGAGAAAAATTCGTTCGTTGTCTGCTTCCTTTTTATCAAATCCTATAAGCTTGTTTGTCTTATCCTCAACACCAATATACATTATGCCTCCTTTAGCATTTGCAAACCCAGGAATTGTTTTGAGCCACCCCACTACATCATCACGATTAAGACGTGCTTTTGTCTCCATTTTAAAAGACTCATACTTATCGGTTTTAATAATATCTTCAAGGTACATGCAAACCTCCTTTTGAAGTGCTTCAAAGACAACTTTAACTATTTATTGAAGTGTACTTCAAAACCTTTTTGAAGTCAACTTCAAGATTACTTCAAGATTACTTCATTACTTCAAAAACTTCAAAAACTTTTTTAGTTTTCTGAAGTTTGTAGAGCTCTTTGTAAAATGAGTTTTGTGAAGAGGTTTTTGCAAAAACCTCTAAAGATTGTATTTGAGTTTGCGAGATAAAAGGCTCTTTCTGAAAACCAACCTCACACATCAAAGCTTTAGTATCTGTGGCTCTGCCTCTTTTGGACAAAGTGCTTTTGAATACAGTGAATTGAAATGCCAATAGCAAAGCCCAAAATTGCAGGACAGAGCCAACCAAGTCCCAAATCAAAGAATGGCAATATTTTGTTTGCAAAAGCAACAATAGAAG
>CAVDPO010000082.1:0-4551 GCA_963610855.1 Segatella copri | reverse complement strand
GGATACTCACTGTAGCTTTAGGCGTTGCATTTATGGAAAAAGCCAATTTTGGAGTTTCAATGGTCGTAGCTCCTGCATATTTGCTTTATCTAAAATTATCTGAAACATACTCATTTTTCACTTTTGGCATGGCAGAATACACACTACAAGCTATTTTGCTAATCATAATGGTCATTGTTTTACGAAAATTTAAGATTTCATATCTTTTTTCTTTTGTAACAGCTGTGCTTTATGGTTTTACATTAGATGTTTGTATGGCGCTAATAAAAGGCATAGACACACAACCTGTATGGGTTCGTATTGTGCTATTTCTAAGCGGAATGCTTTTGTGCTCTATTGGTATTTCGTTTTTCTTCCATTCTTACATTTCTCCTGAAGCTTATGAGCTTTTTGTAAAAGAGATTTCATACCATATTGGAATGGATATAAACAAGTTTAAGACAACATACGATTGTACAAGTTGCCTTATAAGTATTGTTATGTCGTTTGCATTTTTTGGCTTTGGACATTTTGAAGGTGTAAAGCTTGGAACTGTATTTTGTGCCCTAGTAAACGGCTCTCTAATTGGAGCCGTTTCAAGGTTTTTGGAAAAACATTTTGAATTCAAAGACTCACTGAACAATAATGTGAGAAAATTCTTTGAAAGGTGAGAGCCTAGTTCAAAAAGCTCAGAAATAAACCAGTTTCAAATTAATTGTGAACTCTAAAACAATATTGCTGTTGCAATTGCAAAGTAAATTAGAAGTGAGAGAGCATCTACAATAGTTGTAATGAAAGGACTAGACATAACAGCAGGGTCAAATCCAGTTTTCTTTGCTATAAGAGGCAGTGTACAACCAATGAGTTTTGCAATAACAACAGTAAGACACATAGTAAGGCTAACAGCAAAAGCAACTGTTAAAGTAACAGATTCATTTTGAAAGAGAATACCGTCTATTAGCATGACTTTTGCAAAACATGCAACAGCTAGAGCTGTGCCACACATAAGAGAGGTTATAAACTCTTTCATAATTACTTTCCCAATATCGTTAAATTCAACTTCTCCCAGAGAAATAGCACGAATGACAGTTACAGACGACTGCGAGCCTGAATTTCCACCTGTGTCCATTAGCATTGGGATAAAAGCTGTAAGGATGACATGTACTGCCAAAGCTGTTTCAAAGTTTGTGATAATGAGACCAGTAAATGTTGCAGATACCATGAGAATCATGAGCCATGGAATCCTGTGTTTGAAAAGCTCCCAAGGAGATGTCCTAAGGTATGTCTTTTCGTATGGAGTTTGACCAGACATGATTGTAATATCTTCTGTAGCTTCTTGAACCATAACATCCATTGCATCATCAAACGTTACAATACCAACCATTCTATCTTCACTATCAACAACCGGAATTGCAATAAAGTTGTACTTTGAAAGAGTTTTAGCAACTTCTTCTTGGTCCATCTTTGTATTAACAGTGATGACATTTGATGTCATAAGGCTTTCTATTGTTGCATCTTCATTTTTCTCGAGCATGAGACTTTTAGCTGATACAAGACCCAATAATCTATTAAAAGAAGAAAGAACGTAACAAGTATAAATAGTCTCTTTGTCTACTCCTGTTTCTCTAATGCGCTTAAAAGCATCTCTCACAGTCATATTGGGACTAAGAGAAACATACTCTGTTGTCATAATTGAGCCAGCAGAGTTTTCTGGATATCTAAGGATTTCGTTTATATCTCTGCGTTTTTCAGGCGTAACTTGTTTTAAGATTCTACTTACAACATTTGCAGGCATTTCTTCAACAATATCAACAGTATCATCGACATACATTTCATCAAGAACTTGTTTAAGCTCTGTATCTGAAAAACCTTTTATGAGGAGTTCTTGGTTGTCAGTATTCATCTCAACAAATGAGTCTGCTGCCAATGCTTTAGGTAACAATCTAAACATAATTGGCAGTTGTTCTTCTGTTAAATCGTCAAATATGGCAGCAATATCTGAAGGATTCATTGTTACCAAAATGTCTTTGACAGATGAGTATTTTTTGTTCTCAACTAAAGTCTTGAGAGTATTTTCCAATGTTGCACTTTGTTGAACCATATGCAATCTCCCTGGCTTTGGAAAAGTCAGAGTTGGATTTGAGTGGCTGTTGCAGTCTGTACTATTTAGCTGTACTTGCCTATATTGCTCGTACAAAAAGTTTTTCAATCAAACCAAGATAAAATTTATAACAAAACCAATGTAAAAAAATGTTATGTGGTTAAATGAAAAACTAGTTGAGAGCTTGTTCCAAAAGGAGGTTTGTACCAAGCGGAACAGGATCAGAGTCTGCAAATAAGCTACTACTACCAGCTTCCATGACAATTCCTCCTTATCAAGAATTATGAGGTCTACAACCTCAGGTTTATAACCCCAAAAACCAATTATACCTAATTGAATGAAATTTAGACAAGTAGAATTTAGACAAGGCTTTCTTTGAGACTATCTTTAGCATTATCTAAAGCATCTTGGTATTGAGCATCTAGTTTTTTCAAATTTTGCTGTATTAACTGCGCATATTGAGACGTATTTGTGCCCTCTGGATTTTCTTCCATAGCTTGTCTTATTTGTTGTTGCATACGCTCGATAAAATCGGCCTTGTGTTTAATGTATTGCGCAAACAAGTCCCCAATTTGCCTAATTGTATCAACAGCGGGGCTATCTTCTTGTGCTATTAAAACGACAAGCGCAACAATTCTTTCAAAACGCATCTCATAAAGGGTATCACTTGGCAGCCCAAGATTTGCAAATACTGCATTGGTAATGCCATGGCGCACAAAAATTTTATCTTCTGGGCTGTAGGAATTATATTTTGTCTCAAGCTCGTCATCTTTCATCTCTGCCGAATTAAGAAATTTGCCAGCCAATGCCATTCCTTCTTTCTCAAGCGTGCTTTCTTTATACTTAGTCTCATCTACGACAATATCTTTTGTTTTTTCAAGCGCAAGCTCCCAAGCCGATTTTATCTTTGACATAGTTCCTCCGTAACTTTCCAATTCGTACTTGTAAGATAATCATTTTTTGGCTTGTGGACAACGCACCTAAAAGCACTTGAACGCAAGAACTTGAAAGCATGCACTTGAAAGCAAGAACTTGAAACAATGGACACAACAACATCAACGCAGTATTCTTTTTTGTATGGAAAAACTCTACTACACAGCCCCATATCTTAAAAGTACACAATGTCGCATTGAGAAAATAATACAAAATAAGGCCAATGTCCTTGTATATACAAATCCCACAATTTTTTATCCGGAATGTGGAGGACAACCAGGCGACAGAGGGTTCTTAGGTGCTTATAAAGTCCAAGACACAAGAAAAGATGAAGATGGAAATTCTGTCCTTGTAATTCAAGAAGATGTGGCTTTCAAAGAGGGTGATAGTGAAACTCTTACACTTGATTGGAAACACCGTCATAAATATATGGTAATGCACACAGCCCAACACATGCTGTCCGGGCTTTTGTATACAATGTTTTCAATAGGAACTGTAGCTGTCCATTTAGGAGAAGACTACCTAACAATAGAAGTAGACCAAAACGAGGTCCTTTCTAGTACGATTGAGCAGTTAGTAAGTGCAACTAACAATGCAATAAAAGAAAATCACAAAGTTGTATACCACCAAATGAGCCATGAAAAAGCACAATCTTTAGGCTTAAGACGTTCAATAAAAGTTGATGGTGATGTGCGCATAGTAGAAATAGAAGGGGTTGATAGAATTGCCTGTGGTGGTGTGCATGTACAATCTACTTCAGAAATAAGACTTCTTTATTATGTGAAACAAGAAATTATAAGAGGCCATGTGCGACTTTACTTCAAATGTGGAGACATTGCATTAGAAAGCGCACTTGAAGATGTTAAGATATGCGAGTCTTTAGCCTTAAAACTTACATGCCGTTCTAGCGAGCTTATAGGTAAGATAGAAAACTTAAACGATGCTCTAAATAATGCAAACCATGCAAAAAATAATGCCATGAAGTGTCTTGCAGGTTATCGTTTAAGAGAAAGTATTAAAGATGATATTTCAACAATTATTGTTGATAATGATTTTGAACTTTCTTCTTTTGCACATGCTTCCAACGAAATTGAAAACCTTGCTTTTTGCAGCGTAAAGATTGAAAAAGATAGAACACTATGGCTTATAGTGCTAAAAGGGAAGTTTGAGAAAATAAATTTTAATGAGCTTAGAACAACACTTCTTCCAATGATAGAAGCAAAAGGTGGAGGCAAAACGCCAGTATTTCAAGGCTCGTCTCCATGCGTTGATGAGAAAACTCTTCAAGCATTTTTAGAAAAATTCAAAGAGATTGCAAAAGCTCTATGAAAGCTCTATAAAAGCTCGTTTATAATTCTCAAGATTTCATAACTTCAAGTATTTTTGAAACACAATCATTTGCATTAGGAATACTGTTTTTTTCTAAGTCTTTAGAGAAAGGCACTGGTGTGCATTTTCCACCCATTTGAACAATAGGCATTTTCAAAACCTTAAATGTTTCAACATTAGAGCAAATTTGAGATACAACTTGAGCACTA
>CAVDPO010000081.1:10436-10903 GCA_963610855.1 Segatella copri | reverse complement strand
GCTGTAGATATCCAAAAAGCCATAACGCCTGTGGACTTAGATGTATTATTTCAAAAGATTTTCCAAGCATCAGGAGAAAGCCTTTTTACACTTTCTAATCTTACGGTTGAAAACAAAAGCAGTTTTGAAAACCCTTTCATACCACTTTCTGTATTGAAGCAAATACGGCGCTCTTTTTATGAGAGCTTAGATGATAAGTTTAACAGTCTAATAGAACAGCAAATTTTAATACCTAAAATTACAACAACAGAGACTTTACCTCCACGTAGCGCGCTTGGACTATGGGATAAAGTTGTTGAAGTACAAGGCAAGAAGTACATTTGTTTATCGCCTCTTATGTTTGACGAAGAAGAATATTTGAAACATTTAGATGAAATTGTAGGTAAAAAAGATGTTATTGTGGGTCTAAATAATATTGCTCAAGTCAAATGGGCAAAAAATCATCCAACTGTCAAAGTTTTTGCCGA
>CAVDPO010000081.1:9315-10426 GCA_963610855.1 Segatella copri | reverse complement strand
TTTTTCTTGTACACGTCAAATTCTTTGGCATACAAAGAGCTTTCATGCCAAATCCCAACTCTTATTGGCTCATATGAAACAAATGAAAATACGCCTTTTAGCTATGTTGGAAAAGACTTCAATACGCCACTTTTTGTAAGCCGAGTGTGCCTTAGATGCAATAGTTTAGGTTTTTCATGCACAAATTGTAGTAAGGATAATACATATAAAATTAGTCAAAATAAGAAAAATTATATTGTGCACTGTAAGAATTGTATTACTGTAGTTACAGAAGATAATATAAACTAATGAACACATAAAGGGAGGAAAATCTCAATGGATACAAATGACAAACAGGTAAAGAAGAACTTGATCATGTACCCAATAGGAACTATTGGCAGGGACATGGTATACCAGCTTTTTACAAACTTCATCTTAACATTTATCTTATTTACAAGAACGCTAACAGCAGCCCAACTGACGGCTATTACCATAATTATGATGGGTGCACGTGTATTTGACGCCCTTAATGACCCAATAATGGGGAATATAATTGAAAGAACAAGAACCAAATGGGGAAAGTTTAAGCCTTGGCTTCTTGCTGGCTCTGTAAGCACAATGGCAGTTGTCATAACAGCTTTCAATACAAAGCTTCAAGGTTGGAGTTTTGTATGGCTCTTTGGTTTTTTATATTTCATGTACAGCATAACATACACAATGAATGACATTTCATACTGGGGCATGATTCCAGCTCTTTCTTCCAATGCCCATACAAGAGACCAATTTACATCTCGTGCAACACTTTTTGCTGGCATTGGAGGAACAGGAGCTTCTATTCTCATTCCAATGCTTACAACTGGCGCTATGGCTCTTGGGGGTAGTACAGTAAAAGCTTATGGAATAATCTCCATAGTAATAAGCGTTTTGTCTCCACTATTCTTATGCTTTGTTTTCTTTGGAGTTAAAGAAAACAGAGATAATCTCAAAGAGCCTGCTCCTCGCATAAGTCTCAAAATGATAGTTGGCACAATAATACATAATGACCAGCTACTTTGGATTTCATTGATTTTCCTTCTTCAACAAATTGGAAGTGGTCTTGTTCTTGGAGGATTGGGTTCTACTTACATCTATC
>CAVDPO010000081.1:0-9305 GCA_963610855.1 Segatella copri | reverse complement strand
CATCTATCTTGTATTTGGATATGAAGGTAGTCTCTATTCACTGTTTACAACAATTGGTATGTCTGCAACAGCTATTCTCATGGTTTTTTATCCTACAATTTCAAAAAGAGTTTCACGTAAAAAACTTATGACAATCATGCAAGCTATGGCCATTGTAGGATATTTAACAATGCTTGTAAGTGGCCTTGTCATTCCTAATTATTACACTATGGAACATTCTCTTGGTGCTCTAAAATTTTATTTAATCACATTTGGTTATATGTTCTCTAACTTTGGCCAGTATGGTTTCTACCTTATCATGATGATTTCTATAATGAATACTGTAGAATACAACGAATATAAGAATGGCTCTAGAAGTGAAGCAATCATTACATCTCTCCGTCCATTCCTTACAAAAGTTGGTAGCGCACTTGTCGTAGCAGTTACATCAGCCTCCTATCTTTTATTCAAAGTTACAAGAGTTACAAATGCTATATCGGAAACAGAAACTCTTGCAGCTCAAGGAAGTATCACTGAAGAAATAAAGAAAATGAGTATTGATTACACTATTAAAAGGTTAGTTAACGACGGTCAAAAAACTGGCCTTCTAATATGCATTACTGTCATTCCTCTTGTTTTCATGCTTGCTTCATACTTCTTGTATAGAAAGCACTACAAACTAGATGAAGCAGAGTATGATCGTATTTGCAAAGAAATTGCTTCACGCAAAGCATAAGATAAAGTTCTATTAAAAACTTTTTGCGTTCCTATTACTCTTCTAGATACTTGATGACTTTGTCATGGGCTTTGGCATATTCAATCTCAGATTTGGTGCTAGAGCCTATGTATCCACCTTTATTTATGACAAAAATCTCGTCTGTCATATCAATCTTGCGTTTGTGCATATCGTCAAGCATTTCTTTAATGCCATCATCCCACACTTCATTGTCTCCGCTGTGACCAAAAAGCCCAACCGATATTACAATATTGCCTTCGAGCGTTAATCTCTTTTGTGCTTCCAAAAATTCATCCTTGAATTTTGTACTTCCACAAAGAGTTATAACTTTGTACTTTCGTTGTTTTGTATCATTCATAGCAAACGACCTTTTTAATTTCTCTCTTTAGATGTTTTTGAAAAACTACCACCATGTATCTTAGAGGGCTCTAATTTTTCTAAGCATTTCTTCCACAATATGTATTGTTTCATCAATTTTGCGTGTTGCTTCATAGAGTTTGGCTTGAACAAGGATATCGGCCCAAAAATTGTCAAGGACATCAAAAACCATCAAAAAATCTCCAATTCCAATATCAAAATTCATTGAAATATCGCGCAATTCTTTGCTAAAAACTTGAAGATTATATTGAGCCTCTGAAAGAGATCCCTTTGCGTTGTTGATTTTAAGGTGCTTAATAGCTGAAACAATTGAACCACCTCCAAATAAATCCCATATCCCAAGTCCTTTGGCACCAGAAATTTGCCTTCGAGCTTCTTTTAATGAACGCAAAGCTCGTTGACCGGCCTCAAGTGCCTCTTGTTTCTCTTTCATGTAGTCTTTTCCTTGCATATTGTCCATATGTAAATATTACCATGCTGCAAAGAAAATAGTCAGAAAAAGATAATGGAATTTTGGTAAAAAGCTTTGGGAATAGTGTTTGGGTACTGGTACGTTTTTGACACTTTTTGGAAAAAAGTCAAAAAACTCTTGCTTTAGGAAAACCAAAGCGTTACTATTTCTTTGTTGACACTTTTTAATAAAATGTCAACAAAAAGAGGTTTTTGCGAACTTTGTTTGCTATAGTTCAAAATATTTCTGAATGCAGTTTTTGCAAAACCCGCTATAGGAGTTTTTTATGATTCAACTACAACAAGGCCAATACACAATAGCTAGCATGCTAAAAGAATGTTCCAAAAGATACACAAAGTTGACAGCTCTTCAAATCTATAAAAAACAAAATAGCGCAATATCATATTCTAAGCTTGAAGAAAAAGCAGTCTCGCTAGCCTCTTATCTTATAAATGATGGCCTACAAAAAAACGACAAAGTAGCAATACTGTCTGAAAGCTGTCCCAACTGGGCATTAAGTTACTTTGCAACAAACCTTGCCGGAGCTGTCGCTGTTCCAATTTTACCCAACTTTAGCAAAACAGAAGTCGAGAAAATTCTTGAGCACAGTGAAGCAAAATATGTCTTTGTTAACGAAGCAAACGCATTCAAAGTCGCAACTTCTAATGTAAAAGCAATACAAATTGAAACAGCACATGAAATTGAAACGGAATTTGCCACACAAAGAGATGCAACTTCATGTAAACCAATTCAAACACAAAAGACCGATATTATTGAAACTCTCAAACTAAGAGAACCACATGAAGATGATATTGCTTCTATAATTTATACAAGTGGAACAACAGGAACACCCAAGGGCGTTATGCTAACAAACAAAAACCTAGTTTGGAATGCTCTTACGTGCTCTACACCGTTTATTACAATACACAAAGGATGGAGTGCCCTCTCAATATTGCCTTTAAGCCACGTATATGAATTTACTATTGGACTTCTTTTACTTCTTATCAATGGTTGTTCAATTACATATCTTGGCAAAGCACCAAGTCAAAATACACTAATGCCAGCACTAAAAGATGTACGACCTCATATTGTTTTGTCTGTACCTCTTCTAATTGAAAAAGTCTACAAAAGAGCACTTGCTCCCAAATTTAAGGAAGGAACAGCGCTATCAAAACTTGCAAAATGTGCTCTAACATCTCGCTTAATATACTCAATTGTGGGACATAAAGTGAAAAAAACATTTGGTGGTCGCCTCGTATTCTTTGGAGTTGGAGGTTCAAAACTGGACCCAAATGCTGAAGCATTCTTAGATAAAATACATTTCCCTTATGCTTTAGGATATGGTCTTACAGAAACAAGTCCTTTCATTGCTGGGTGTGGCCCAAAAGATCATGTTGTAGGAACTCTTGGTAAACCTATTGATGGTTTAGATGTAAGGATTGCTCCAGAAGACGGAGAAATCCAACTCAAAGGACCAAGCATAATGAAAGGTTATTACAAAATGCCAGAACTTACGGAAATGTCTTTCACAAGTGATGGTTATTTCAAAACGGGAGATTTGGGAGAATTCAAAGACGGCAGACTTATCATAAAAGGCAGAAGCAAAAGCATGATACTTGGCTCTGGAGGAGAAAACATTTACCCAGACAATATTGAAGAGCTTATCAACTCTCAGGATTTTGTTGTTGAAAGCCTTGTTGTTCCAGAAGACACAAGCCTAACAGCTATGGTTCGTTTAGACTTAAAAGAACTTCAAAAAACATCCAAAGAAATTAGTATTCAGGACTTCTTAGAAAAAATTAAATCTACTGTTAATGAAAAACTTGCATCTTTTAGCAAAATCCACAAGATAAAACTTCAAGAAATTCCTTTTGAAAGAACACCAACAGAGAAAATAAAACGCTATCTTTATACCAACGACAAAGCAATGTAAAAACTACAATGTAATTATGATAGATTTGGGGTATTGGTCTTGGGTAATTTTTTGTACACAGTGAAGTACATTGTTGTAAAGCACGAAAGGCCTCCAATGACGTCAGACACAGGTTCTGCCAAGAAAATGCCGTACACACCAAGGCCCATGATGTTAGGCAGAATTAGTGCAAAAGGTATGACAAGAATGACTTTCCTAAATAATGAGAAAAATAGTGCGTGTTTTGCCATACCTAGCGCTGTAAAAGTGCTTTGTCCTGTTAATTGAAATGCCATGAAGAACTGCATACAAAAGAAGAGTCTTATACCAATTCTAGCACATTCAAGGACACTGACATCTTGAACAAAGAGGCTTGCAAAAACTCCTGGGAATAACATAAACAATGCCCAAACTACTATGTAATAAACGAAAATAATGACGAACATAGATCGAATAGAACTTCGTACTCTATTGTAATACCTTCCACCGTAGTTGTAACTAATGACAGGACGAGCAGCCCCAGTAGTTCCATGAATGAGTGTCATAAAAACTTCTCTAAGTGAGTTTACAACTGTCATGGCGCCAACCCAAGCATCACCACCAAGCAATTGAAGTTTTGCATTATAAAGCATTGAAACAGCACTGTTTGTTAGAGCAAAACAAAACTCGGTAAGACCCAAGGATGTTATTTGAGAAATCTTTTTCCAGTTTGGTCTAAAGCTCTTAAAACTAAGCCTTACTTCAACTTTTTTGCCACATAAAAATAATAATACCCAAATAGCGCTTACGAACTGTGATATTACTGTAGCAAGTGCTGCGCCTTTAACGCCCATATTAAAAACAAATATAAAAAGTGGGTCTAAGACTATGTTTATGACAGCACCAATTAAGACTGTAAGCATTCCTGTTTTTGCATAACCTAATGCGTTTATGTATGGGTTTAGGCCTAAAGATACCATCACAAAAATTGTTCCTGTCAAATAAATGTCTAAATAATCATTTGCATATTGGAATGTTTGACTAGATGCACCAATAAGCCAAAGAACATTAGTTTTTACCAAATATCCAAGGGCTGTGAGAATAGCACCTGTTAAAATGAGCATGAAAGCAGAGTTTGCAAGATATTCTTTTGCTAAATCTGTATTTCCTCTACCAAGTTCCATTGAGAAGAGAGGGGAACCACCAGAGCCAAACAAATTTTGAAATGCTGTTATGACTGTTATAATTGGAAATGCAAGCCCTATTCCGGTAAGAGCCAAAGCACCTACACCTGGCATGCGCCCAATATAAATGCGGTCTACAACACTGTACAAGACGTTTACCAGTAATGCCAACGTCATTGGAATTGCCATGCGAACAATATTCCCAAGAACACTTCCTTGCGAAAAATCTACACCGTTTTTATGAGTACTACTATTTGTTTGAACACTATTAGAACTATTAGAACTATTAGAAGAATTTTTATTTGAGAGCATGAGAGTACTTTACTTCATACATAAAAAAACGTCCACACTAGAAAAATAGCGTGAACGTTTGAAAGTTTTACAAAATCCTAGAAGGTTTTGCAAAAGCTCAGAAGTTTTGCAAAAAACTCCTTAATAATTTTCTGCATTAAGCTCGAAATAAGCCTGAGGATGAGCACAAGTTGGGCAAACAGCTGGAGCTTTCTCGCCAACAGCAATGTGTCCACAGTTGCGACACTTCCAAACTTTTACAGTGCTCTTTTCAAAAACTTTTGCTGTCTCAACATTTTCAAGAAGTGCTCTGTAGCGTTCTTCGTGGTGTTTTTCAACCTGACCTACAAGTCTAAACTTTTCAGCAAGAGCCTTAAAGCCTTCTTCTTCTGCATCCTTTGCAAAATTCTCGTACATATCAGTCCACTCGTAGTTCTCACCCTCTGCGGCAGAAAGCAAATTCTTTGCTGTATCGCCAATGCCTTCAAGTTCTTTGAACCACATTTTTGCATGTTCTTTCTCGTTTTCAGCTGTCTCAAGGAAAAGAGCCCCTATTTGCTCATAACCTTCTTTCTTTGCAACGGAAGCAAAATAAGTGTATTTGTTTCTTGCCTGTGATTCGCCTGCAAAAGCAGCTTCCAAATTCTTTTCTGTTTTAGTTCCAGAATACTTTCCCATTTTGAACCTTCCTTATAAATATTTCTAATTCTATAAGCAACTCAAGTTACTAAATCCAAAAACACACTTGTTCTAAGAATACACACTTTTGATTGAAAAACAAAACGTTAAACAAACAAAACTACAAAATAAGTACTATCTAATACAAACCTTATCTATGTTTTTGCCAAGTTCCTGTGCAAAACTCTCAAGCTCGTCAGAAGTATATTGTTCAGTATCTTTCAAACGCTCATCTAGCACAACTTTTGGATTAAAACGTTGCAAGTACAACCTCTTTGCACCTTTAAGCCATATACCCAAAGCCTTAAAATCTTTTGGCGACACAACGCTTTTCTCACACGTTATTCTAAACTCGTAATCTGGCGCGCTATTTTTGATTATGCAAACTGAGCTCTCAATGTCAGCTACATTTGAAAACCCAACTCTCTCATACCCTAAGGCAAATGTCTTTATATCCATAGCCACATAGTCTAAAAGCCCATTCTTAAGTAAATTTTCTAAGACTTGTGGAAAACTTCCGTTAGTATCTAATTTAGTCTTAAGCCCCAAATCTTTCACTTGCTTAAGAAAATTAGCAAGACCCGGTTGCAAACAAGGCTCTCCACCCGATACAACTACAGCATCCAAAAGTCCTTTTCTTTGATTAATGTAATCAAACACTTCTTGCACTGTAAAACTGTCAACTTTCTCAAAACTTGAAGGTTCTACAAGTGAAGGATTATGACAATAAGGACATCTAAAGTTGCATCCACGAGTGAAAACTGTGCAAGCAACAAACCCCGGATAGTTGACCGAGTCAACTTTGACAAGGCCCCCTATCCTAAAGTTCTTATCACTCAGCATTTGTTAGCCCAACTTACAATTTCACCAGCTCCTTGGAGAGCGTTGTTTTTATCACCACCAACAAAGAGAACAGGAACAGACATAACGCCGTATAACGTAGCCATGTCAGCATTTTCTTGGGCATCAATGACTTTATAGGCTATCTTTTTTCTATCTAGCGCAGCTTTTGCAGTTGGGCAGTTAGGGCATTTTTTTGTTGTAAAAAGAATGTGCTCGCTAGCCTCATTAGCTTTCTCACAAGAACCACTTGACCCCTGTTGTACGTTATCATTAGCTTTTTTATTGCAAGAACATGGCTCTGTGTCGTGCGCTTTGACAAAGTCGTAAGTCTCTCTGTCTTTGAATTCTTGTGCTTTTCCAGTGTTCCAATTTTGTACTGGTCTATAGTAGCCGGTAATTCTAGAGTAAACTTCTGTAGGTTTGCCACATTTTGGACAATTATACTCTTCGCCTGTGATGTATCCGTGGTCCTTACAAATAGAGTATGTTGGGCTTATAGTGAAATATGGAAGCTGATAATTGTTTGCAACTTTTCTCACTAACGATGCAACAGCTTCCCAGCTTGTTGGTTGCTCTCCAAGAAATACATGGAAAACTGTTCCGCTTGTGTATTTAACTTGGAGATTGTCTTGTATATCCATAGCCTTGAAAAGGTCATCTGTAAATCCTACAGGAAGATTTGAAGAGTTTGTGTAATAAGGAGACTCTTCTGTTCCAGCTGTAATAATGTTTGGATATCTTTTTTTGTCATGAAGAGCAAGTCTATAAGCTGTGCTTTCTGCAGGAGTTGCTTCAAGGTTATACAAATCACCGTAAAGCTCTTGGTAGTCACTAAGGCGCTCTCTCATGTGATCAAGCACTTGTGCTGTAAAACGCTGTCCTCTTTCGTCTGTTAGGTCGCATTTGAGCCATTGAGCATTAAGACAAGCTTCATTCATTCCAACAAGTCCAATAGTACTAAAGTGGTTATCAAAAGAGCCAAGGTATCTCTTTGTGTATGGATAAAGACCATTTTCCAAGAATTTTGTTATTGTTGTTCTCTTAACTTTAAGAGACCTTGCAGCAATGTCCATGAGCTTATCAAGTCTTACATAGAAGTCGTTTTCATCTTTAGCAAGATATGCAAGTCGTGGCATATTAAGAGTTACAACACCAATAGAACCAGTAGACTCTCCACTTCCAAAGAAACCACCACTCTTTTTTCTAAGCTCTCGTAAGTCAAGTCTTAAACGACAACACATACTTCTTACATCACTTGGCTCCATTTCTGTGTTGCCAATGTAGTTAGAAAAATAAGGGGTTCCATACTTCATTGTCATAGAAAAAAGAAGTCTATTGTTTGGAGTGTCAGACCAATCAAAATTCTTTGTAAGTGAGTATGTTGGAATAGGATACTGGAAACCTCGTCCATTAGCATCACCTTCAAGCATTATCTCAAGGAATGCTTTATTGACCATGTCCATTTCTTTTTGGCAGTCGCCATAAGTGAAATCTTGGTCCACGCCTCCTACAATGGCAGGAAGATCTTTCAAATCTGGTGGAGCTGTCCAGTCAAGTGTTATATTTGAAAATGGTGCCTGTGTTCCCCAGCGAGACGGAGTATTTACACCAAAAACAAAGCTACTTACACACTGTTTTACTTCTTTGTAACTGAGATTTTCAGCCTTAACAAATGCTGCAAGATAAGTGTCAAAAGAACTAAATGCCTGAGCGCCTGCCCACTCGTTTTGCATAATACCAATAAAGTTGACCATTTGGTTACACAAAGTTGAAAGGTGTCGAGCTGGACGAGAAGAAATCTTTCCTTCTACTCCGCCAAGGCCTTCCCTAATGAGCTGTTTAAGGCTCCACCCTGCACAATAGCCCGATAACATTGAAAGGTCATGAAGATGGAGATCTGCATTTCTATGTGCTTGACCAATTTCTTCATCATATATTTGTGAAAGCCAATAGTTAGCTGTAATTGCACCACTGTTTGAAAGGATAAGTCCACCAATGCTGTAGTTGACAGTGCTGTTTTCTTTGACTCGCCAGTCATCGGCCTTGAGATATCCGTCGACTGTCTTTTTATAGTCAATCATTGTTTGCTCAGCATGCCTTACATTCTCATGCTGTTTGCGGTACAAGATATATGCTTTTGCAACGTCGCCATAGCCACATAGTGCCAAAGTAGTTTCTACGCTATCTTGGATAGATTCAACATCAATAGCATCATCTTTGACTTTTGAGCCAAAATCGGCTGCTGCACGCAAAGCAATAAGTCCAACAATTTGTCTGTTGGTTTCTTTTCCGGTAGCTTCAAAAGCTCTTGAGATTGCGTTTTCAATTCTTGAAATTTCAAAATCGACCCTAGAGCCGTCTCTTTTGATTACAGTGCTTATCACAATACCCCTCCATACTATTAAATAGCGTTGAAAAATATTGCCAAGTAAGCGAAAGACCACTAACTTAGCAATTTCATTAGTTGTTATATACACAACATGTAGTGTTACACATATTTATGTTACGCAATAACTAGTACACTGTAAACCATATACCTGTCAACATCTTTTTTGCATTTTTTTGAAAAATTTTGATTTTTTTGAAAGTAAAAGAGTAAAAGTGAAAGGGCAAAAAAAGACTGTAGCAAGCGCTACAGCCAAACATAACCAATTGAATTTGATAAAGTTTAGAGATTTTCAAAACCCTCTTTATTATGCTTTAATCTCTTGAGCTTTTTTTGTTTCAGCTTCAATTCGCTCTTCAATTTTCTTTTGGAACTCTTGTGCTTTTTCAGGATTTGAAATGATGAAAGCTTTGCTAAAATAAACTTCTTCAGCTCTTAATTCTTCTCTGACAACAGAAGGAGGAAGCATAATGTCCTCGTCTGTGTCC
>CAVDPO010000080.1:6489-7330 GCA_963610855.1 Segatella copri | reverse complement strand
TGACCTTGTTGATATTTTCAATATCTTCCGCAGTAAGATTTTTCATTTCTGCCAAATCTTCATCTGTAAGGTTAATAAACTCTTCAACTGTATAAATGTCATAGAAATTAAGTTTTTCAATGAGATTTGCATCAATAGGAAGGTCTGTAAGAGCCATTTCTTCTTCATCATCTACATCATTTTGCACTTGATAATTGGCATCTGGTACATCAAACATAGCATCAGCTGCGGCTCTAGCTTCTCTTGAGACATCCATTTCTGCAAATTGCTCTTGAGTTTTTACATTAACAATCCAGTCACATAGGCGGTTGACAAGTCTTACATTAAGACCTTGTTTACCAATTGCAAGTGAAAGCTGAGATTCATCAACGATTGCAACTGCTTCTTTCTTTGCTTGGTCAATAACGTAGACTTTGAGAACTTTTGCAGGAGAAAGAGCATTTGCAATGTACTCAAGAGGATTTGGATCCCACCTAATAACATCAATTCTTTCATCATCAAGCTCTTTCATAATGGCTTGAATTCTGTTTCCTTTAAGACCTACACAAGTTCCAACCGCATCTGCGTCAACTTTTTTTGGATAGACAGCAACTTTTGTTCTATAGCCGGCCTCTCTTACAATCTTCATTATTTCAACGCTAGGATCTTTTGATACTAACTCTGGAACATAAATTTCAAAGAGTTTTCTCACAAATTCTTCATGAACACGGCTAAGGATAACTCTAATATTTTTGTCAGATTTTTCATCTGGTCTAACACTTTCTACATAACAACGAATCTTATCGCCTTTTGTATAAAATTCTTTTGGGCTTTGATTTTTCTTTGGTAAATAACCTTGTGT
>CAVDPO010000080.1:0-6479 GCA_963610855.1 Segatella copri | reverse complement strand
GCCTTGAACATAACCGTTGATGATTTCACCAATTTTACTCTTGAACTCTTGTAAAAGTTCATCTTTTTGAATTTCTCTAAGAGCAGATTGAGCTCTTTGTTTTCCAGTTTGAACACTTATTCTATCAAAACTCTTAGGGTCAATTGGAATAAGAAGATCATCTCCTACTTCTGCCTCTGCATTGAGTTCAAGCGCATCTTCAAGTGGTATTTGAGTAACTTCGTCATCAAAATCATCCTCTTCTACAACAACTTTACGTGCAAAAAGCTCAACAGATGACAAGTCTTCTGCAAATGTAACTACAGCATTTTCGTCTGTTCCAAACTTTCTTCTATACGTTGCAAGCAAAGTTTGCCTTATCGTATCTAAAACCAATTCTTGAGAAATACCCTTATCCTCAACCATCATTCTGATAGCTTCACTTAACTCGGACATTTTTCATATCCTCCCATCTGTAATCCAATTTTGCCTTTTGGATATCATTAAATTCAATTTTTTTCTCTTCACCCTTTTCTTTTGAGTCTTCAACCTCATAATTCAAAAGAGTGACACAAGTACCTTCAACCTCGCCTATTACACCACTTATCCAAGATGATGCACAAAGGCTGTATACCCTGCAACTTTTACCATTAAAAACATGGAATTCATACACATCCCTAAAGTTTCTTTGCAGTCCTGGGGTGGAAACTTCCACATATAGGTCATCGCGACCATATTTTACCTGAAGCCTTGGAAGAATAGTGTTATGGACTTTTGCACAATCATCTATTCCAGTCTCTTGCTTAGGATTCATTATGGTAACTGACACTTGAACTGTTTTGCCTTGCATTGTCTTTTTAACATCACAAAGTACCATTTCAAGGTTTTCTACGATACCTTTAAGATCCTCAAATAGAGGGTCTTTTGTAATCTCCTTATTAAAAATCCATTTGCACTATAACGTAACGCAAGTAACTGTGTCAAGGCATGTGCAAAGCTTGACGAAAAGCATGATGAAACTGTACCTCGCAACAACCAAAAGAGCCCAATTTTTGGGTTTTTATTCTTTTTGTTCTGTGGTACAGTACAAAACATGGAAAGACAAGATAAAGAATTAGCATTTATGCTCCAATATGAAAACATAGCATGGTACGAAGACGGAGAAGTCCGCATTCTAGACCGCAGAATATACCCAGCAAAAATAGAATTTGTCGTATGTAGAACATACGAAGAAGTTACAAAAGCTATAGCTGACATGGTCACTCAATCTGCAGGCCCTTTTACTGCAGCCCCAATGGGAATGGCCTTAGCTGCTTGGCAGTGCAAAGATATGCCCGCACGAGAGCAAATTGAATACCTAAAAAAAGCTTCATACACAATATCTCATGCACGACCTACAACTGTAGATAGGATGAGAATTGTGACAGAAGCATGTATACCTGCAGCAGAAAAAGCACTAATTGAGGGAAGACGAGTAGACAATGCAATTAGAGATTTTGTGGTTGAAGCCAATAACATACGTTATGCAAAAGTTGGCAAATGCGCACAATACCTTGTTGATATGTTTCCCAATAACGGGACAATCATGACTCAGTGTTTTGCAGAAACCATAATTGGCATGATGCTCAAAGAATGCCAAAAGAGAAATAAAACTATAAGATTATTCTGTCCTGAAACAAGACCTTATTTTCAAGGTGCAAGACTTACCGCAACAGTATGCCATGATATGGGATTTGATGTAACAGTCATAACAGACAACATGCCAGCTTTTGTCATGCAAAAAGAAAAAGTCGACGTCTTCACTTGTGCTGCCGATGCAATATGCCAAGATGGATATGTATTTAATAAAGTAGGAACAAGCCAAATAGCAATATGTGCCCACTATTTTGGAATACCAACATTTGTCTCTGGAGCACCAGACAAAGGACATACAACACACGACTCTGTAACAATTGAAATGAGAGATCCTAATTTTTCATTGCAAGCTATGGGTGTGCGCACAACTGTAGAAGGAGTAAATGGCTATTATCCAGCATTTGACATGACTCCACCACATTTGATTTCTGGAATAGTAACAGACAAAGGAATATTCTCTCCATTTGACTTAAAACGCTATTTTGATGATGCAAAAGAAGATAACACACTAACTGTCTAAAACTCCATTTAAGCCTTGTAATCGTACAGCCACACAGCAGCTTTTACATTCTCAAAACCACGTGCATGCAATACTCCAATTGCTTTTTGAATTGTACTTGATGTCGTACAAACATCATCCACAACAATTAATGGCACACTCAAATCATTAATTTTATTTGCATGAAGAATATCTTTTAAGTCTAATACTATCGTAAATTGAGCCTCTTTTTTATTTTCTAGTCTATGTTGTCTATCCAATAACTTTTGCTGAGAAAAAGAGTCTTGAGTGTTTTCAAGAATTTTAAGAGTTGGCCTATCAATGTGTTTACAAACTTCCACCATATGGTCCCATCCCCTATTTTTTAGAGTCTTTTTACTACATGGGACAGGAACAATATAAGCATTCTGCATTGGGTCTAAAACATCAACGGCTTTTTGCAAATAACGTGCAACAATCTTAGCAATTCTCTTGTCACCAAGAAATTTGAACCTATGTAAAAGCGAATAAGAAAGATTTGCATTATAATCTGCAACGCAGTATAAAGGAAAAATTGCTTTTTGCTCAGCTTTATCTTGCGAGTTTTTATCTCGTTCACTGTGATGATTGCCATGACATCTATGGCAAATATAATCTTGTGATATCAAAGGCATGTAGCAATAAGGACAGCGTGTCATATAAGAGCCAAAACACTCTGCATCAAGCTCATCTTGGCAATTTTTGCAAATTAGAGAATTACTTGGAGCAGAACAAATAAGGCATTCTGCTTGGAGTAATTGACGTGTTAAATCCCCAATCCTTTTTGAAAACAATCACATCTCCTTTGTAGAACTTTCTATGTCTTGAGCTTTTTCTTTGAGACTAGACAACATAATCAACGCTTGCATTGGAGTAAGTTGGTCTAAATCAAGGCCCTCAAGCTCATGAATAATCTCAAGTGTTTTTGAACTTAAAACAGAGTTGTCTAAAGAAGAAGGCAAAACGTCATTAGAAGAATTTTCAATTGTAAATAAGCTTGCCTGCTGACCCATAGAATAGTCAGCAAAGTGCCTGTTTTGAAAACTCTTAGCATCTTTTATAACGCTAGTAGGAATGCCAGCCATTTTTGCCACATAAATACCATAGCTTGAGTTTGCAATACCGTCTTTTACTTTTCTTAAAAAAATAACATTTCCGTTTTCTTCTTTAACATCTAAAGTTAAGAGGCGAAGGCCTGTTGTATCAATCATTGTAAGTTCATGATAATGAGTTGCAAAAAGTGTTTTAGGACTTTTTTTCATTAAATCTTTCATAACAGCGTATGCAATTGACATACCATCTTGAGTGCTGGTACCACGTCCAATTTCATCTACAATTACAAAAGATTTAGGAGTACAACATCTTAAAATAAAAGCTGTTTCTTGCATTTCAAGAAGAAAAGTAGACTCTCCTCTAGCAAGATTGTCCATAGCTCCTACTCTACAAAAAATTTTATCCACAAGACCAATTTTGGCATACGAAGCAGGAACATAACTGCCAATATGAGAAAGAAGTATTATCAAAGCATTTTGCCTAAGAAAAGTTGATTTTCCTGCCATGTTTGGACCTGTAATTAAAGCAAACCTACAAGACATATCCAAATCATTAGCAACAAATTTTCCAGGCCCCAGTTGTTTTTCTACAACAGGATGTCTTCCCTCTTTTATTTCAAGAACATCATCTAGTGTCATGTGTGGTAGTACAAAAGAAGAATCCACAGCAAGTGTTGCAAGACTTTGGAACACGTCAATTGTACTCATAAAATGCCCAATAGCGTTAAGAGGCGCATTTAAGTTTAGAACTTGAGAAAGTAAATCATTAAAAAGCTCTTTTTCTCTTTCTTCTGCTGTTGCACTAGCGCTTAGAATTTCTTTTTCATACTTTATGAGCTCGTCAGTAGTAAAGCGTTCCCCATTTACAAGTGTTTGCTTTCTATAAAAATAAGAAGGAACTTTGTTTACTTGGCCTTTGGGCACTTCCAAGAAGTATCCAAGAATACGATTGTATCCAAGTTTAATTATTGTGAGATCTGTTTCAGATTTAACTTTCTCCAAGTAGTTTTTTAGAACAACGTCTCCATGATCTTTTAATGCACGTTTTTCATCCAAAGCAGCATCATAGCCAGGAAGAATAACTTGACCTTCTGCAAACTGCCCAAGACATTGTTCATTTATAGCTTCATGAATAACTTTCATTAAGCTAGCACAACTAGATAAAGTTTCATTTGTAAGATTCTTCTCAAATAAATTAGAGTATCTATCATAATTTTGTGAAACAAGATCAAAGAAAGAGCCAATTGACTGTTTTATAGCAACAAGATCATGAGGAACAGCCCTCTTTAGAAGGACTCTTGTTGTGAGCCTGTTTAGATCCATTGAAGAAGAAATAGATGCGCGAACTCTTGAAAGTTCGCTTGAATTTTCAAATAAAAAAGTTACCCATTTTTGACGTTCTTCAATCTCTTCTAAATTTCTCAAAGGAAAAGAAATCCAATTTTTTAATAGTCTACTACCACCACTTGTCTTAGTCCTATTAATTGTATCAAACAAAGAATAACGAGATGAGCCATCAAAAAGATTTGCAAAAAGCTCAAGATTACGTCTTGAAGATTCATCCATAAACACATAAGAGGACTCAGAATCAACTTTATAATTTGTCAAATGTTCTACTGAGCTTTTAGAAGTTTCTTTAATATAACGAAGTAACGCACCAGCAGGCCCAAGTAATTTGTCATTTGAAGATAATCCATAAGAAGCAAGAGAACTTACGTCCGCTTGCTCACACAACAGCTTAAAACAGTTTTTTATGGCAAAATACCACGAAGGAAGTTTTGTTACCATTGCATGAAAATCATCTATGGCAGCCTTAAACGCTAAATCAAGAAAATACTCATCTTCACAAACAAGAATTTCTTTTGGCGATATTTGCTCTAAAATAGACCTAATACTTTGAATACGATTATCTTTTTCTATACTTCTTAGATGGAAATCCCCAGTTGAGACATCGCAAAAAGCACAAGAATACTGGAAAATACATACAATATAGTTAAAGCTTCTGTCATCCAACAAGTCTTCATCAACGACAGTCGCCGGAGTAACAATCCTTACGACTTCCCTTTTTGCGAGAGATTTTGAACTAGTAGAAAGCTCCGTTTGCTCACAAATTGCAATCTTTTTCCCTGCATCTAGCAGTCTTTTAATATAATTTTTTGCAGCATGGTAAGGAATACCACACATTGGAGAAGTGGCCCTATGCGTGAGCGTAAGATTTAACAATGCCGATACCTCAATGGCATCATCATCAAACATCTCATAAAAATCACCCAAACGAAAGAACAGCACCATGTCTGGATACTGCTCTTTCATTTGTCGATATTGTTGCATCAAAGGACCATCTGCCATTTATAATTCCTTTTTAGAAAAAAGTTACTTAAATAAGGCTCGTAGAAATTGCAAGAACAAGCTTCATACCACCAAAGTAACTGCCGTCTAACCACTTGAATGAACGTGTCCCATCAGAGCCTAATGTGTATGAAGCATCCTTAACTAAGTACAAACCAAGTGGGAAACCGGAAATCTTTAGTTTAATTCCAGCCCCTGCTGCAAAATACCAGTTAAGACCAGAAGAAATATCATCCAAATCTTCAATAATACCTGTTGCACTTGCAAAAGCTTCAGCTTGAATTACATTATCAACAAGTTGGTAACTTACTTCTAGCATATTATCCCAAAGGAAAGATTGGTCTGTTATAGTATCATGGCCTCTAGCAATTGTCATACCATCTATGTAAAGCATCTCATACTTTGTTGCACCCAATTTGGGATTATAGAATTTGAAACCCTGTTTTTCATAATTATAGAACTGAGGAAGCATAACACTTGCAGATGTCGAAGCACAAAGCATTATGTTTTTAGTCTTTTCTTCTTTAGTCTCAAAAGAGAACAAATTTAGATAACCTGCTGCACTTCCAGTAAGTTTAATGTAATTAGAAAGACCGCCAAGTAAACCACCTGCATAAGTTACGCTTGCGCCAAGAACATAACCTTTTGTAGTGTTAGTTACATAGTCTCTACCATCCCATTGAGCTGCCAATGTAAGCTTATTTGAGAATTGCCATGCTTGCCCATATTTGTAAACAAGTTTCTCAAACGGGTCATACATAGAATTATCATAAACAGCTTTATTCAAACTAATTGAAAGACCGCCAGAGAATGAAAGACGTCCAACATCATATATGAATGTATAACCTGTAGTATATCCAAATGAGAATGTAAAGAGGTTGTAATCCATAAGGTACTTAGATTCAGGATAAGTGCTAGATGCATTCCATTCTTCAGAAGAACTATAC
>CAVDPO010000079.1:1032-3787 GCA_963610855.1 Segatella copri | reverse complement strand
CAATAGAATAAGTTGTGAGTTCAGTCGTATTTCAAATTTGCCAATTTTCATACCACCGCCCCCTCTTCTGTGTTAATCATCTCTTCAAGTCTATCAACCGATAGATTTTCACTTGATATTTCAGTTGAAATTTTCCCGTCTTTCATAATTAAAATACGGCTACATATTTGAAGTAGCTCATAAGAGTCATCACTTATGACAATGACACCAACACCTTTTTCTTTTGCTAATTCTGCAACAAGAGAGAGAATTTCGCTCTTGGCACCAACATCAACACCTACCGTTGGGCAATTAAGAATAAGAATTGAAGGATTTGTAGCAAGCCATTTTATCAAAACAACTTTTTGTTGGTTTCCTCCAGAAAGTGATGAAACAGGGTTCTCTCCATTAAAATTAGGAATGCTTATAGCAGAGAAAGCCTCTTTGTAAAATTCCTTTACAGCATATTTATCAATAACACCTCTTTTGTTTGATAAATCATCTACAGTACAAGAAAGTGCATTATTATAAATACTTTGCCTTAAACAAAGACCTTTTGTAAGTCTGTCATCTGGAACGTAGGAAATCCCAGCATCCATAGCTTGGTTTATATTCTCAATTATTGAAAGGTTTTTGCCCTTAATAGTCACACTGCCACGATTTGCCGGAATGATTCCAAATAAAGACTCTGCCAGCTCACTTCTTCCACATCCAAGAAGACCTGTAATTCCCATTACTTCGCCCTCATGAAGTTTGAACGAAATATCTTCAAAAGCGCCATCAAGGCTGTAGCCTGAAACATCCATGATTATGGGATTATTTTCACCGTCAAGCGTCATACACTCAGAACTAACTTTATGCCCTGTCATGTACTCAATAGTCTCTTCTTTAGATGGAATTTTCTCGCCACTATTACAGGAGAAAACAGAAGTACCATTTCTCATAATAGTAACTGAATCACAAACTCTATAAACTTCATCAAGTTTGTGAGAAACAAACAAAATAGAAACGCCCTCAGCTTTCAAAGCAAGTACAATTTCAAAAAGTTTATCAACTTCTTTCTTTGTAAGAGTCGTTGTAGGTTCATCCATTATTAGTAGTTTTGGATTTAAGACAAGCGCTCTACAAATTGCCACCATTTGTTTTTCTGCAACAGTAAGTTGATAAACATATTTTGTAACATCAACATTAAATTTAATATGGTCAACGACAGCCTGTGCTTCTTGTATAGCCTTTTTTAGAGAGAAAAACTTTCCTCCGCTCACAGACTTGTACATCATTATATTCTCTGCAATGGTCATATTTGGGAATAAGGCAAAGTCTTGGTAGATTACCTGAATTCCACTTTGTATAGCTTCTTCTGGGGAATAAGACTTATCTACTTTCTTGTCAAAGATATACAACTGGCCATCATCAAATTTATGAAAGCCCGATATTACTTTAATCAAAGTAGATTTGCCACAACCATTTTCTCCCAAAAGGCATCTAATCTCATTTTCTCCAATAGAAAAGTTCATGCCGTTTAATGCAAAAGCACCACCAAACTTTTTTACTAGATTATTTGTTCTAACTATTTCCATACTTACGTAAGCCCCAATGAGCCAAAAAATATCCAGCCGGACAGAAACTGCCCTGACCGACTGGATTAAATAATTTGAACTTTATCAGAAATTATACTGATCCATGTTTCCTACAGTAGCGTCAACCCAAGCTGCTCCATAAACGGTATTGCCCTTAACACTAATGCTTTCATATCCTTCAACACCAAGATTCATGCCATCTACAATAGCTTCACCATTCTTAACCTTAACTGCAAGTTCGCACATTGCTTCGCCTGCTGCAGCTGGATCCCAGAAAGAAATAGTCTTGATTGTGCCGTTTTTCATGTAGTCTCCAGCAACAGAAACAAGACATGTTCCTGTAACAGCAATTGAACCAACCTTGTTAGCTTCTTCAACTGCACGTGCAATTCCAGGAGGATTGAGCATGTCCCAACCAATTACACCCTTTATGTCTGCATACTTAGCAAGAAGTTCTTTTGTTGTGCTATATGTACCCTCAATTGATGCTGCCTCAAGAGGATCACAAACGAGATACATTTTAGGATATTTTTCCTTTTGTCTTGCAATTGCAGCCTCTGTCCACTGCTGGTGAGAAGTCATTGTAAGACCACCCATGATGATAGCATAGCCACCCTCATAGTTCATTTCTGCTGCGAGGTTGTCCATGACGTGTGCACCATATTCAGCATTAATGAAAGCCTCAATGTCATAATCAACATTCTTCATGCCTTCTGCTTCATGGCTAATGACGACAATACCATTCTGGCGAGCTTTTGCAAGAACAGGTTCAAGAGCTGCAACGTCAGAAGGAATAACAGTAATAGCATCAGCACCAGAAGCAATAATGTCTTCTATTGTCTGAACTTGAACTGCTGTGTCTGCAACGCCGGCATTTCCAACTTGATATACTTCTGCGCCAGTTCTCTTTGCAAAAGCATCATTACCAACTGCCATTCTGTCCCACCATGCAATTCCAATACATTTTGGAGCATTTGCAATGACAAGCTGTGTAGATTTACTTTCTTTTGCTCCTTGAGCAAAAAGTGAAAGTGAAACCAATAGGATTAATAAGACTGATACCAGTTTCCTCATTTTCTTTTTCTCCTTTTTAACCTAAAAAAAGCAAAAATAACTTCTTTTGCTTTCTTTTACTTTATTTTTGCATTCTTTTTTTCCATTTGTAAAGAAAAAATTTCATTTTTTTAGAGGTTTTA
>CAVDPO010000079.1:0-1022 GCA_963610855.1 Segatella copri | reverse complement strand
ATGAGCTTTGTGCAAAATGGGTTTTGCCTTCCTAAACACAGTTTTGTCTATTCGCACAAAAAAGAACTCAAATAGAAAGGACAAAGCTTTATTTGTCCTTCCTTCCCAATGTCTTTTTGACTGAGAATATATGGAGAAGAAACCACAGAATGATACTTAGAAATAAAAGCATCAATTGATGCATGCGCTTTTGTTCTTGAACTCTTCACTTCAATTGGAACAGTCTTTGCCCCTTTTGCAATTAAGAAATCAATTTCGTATGAATGAGTACTATTCTCTTTAGGCCATGTCATGTAATACAAATCTCTTCCACTAGATGCAATTGTTTGCGCTACAGCATTTTCATAAAGATATCCAAGATTAGCAGGAAGTTTGTTCGACAACAACTTTGCATATAGCACGGTATCTGTAATTGTACCTGTTTTAAGCAACAACGAAACAAAAAGACCTGTATCTGACAAGTACAGCTTGAACTTTTCCAAATCTTTTCCATGCGCAAATGAGACCTCTGGCTCTAAACAATTAAAACAAGGCAAGACCGTTTTGGAGTTTATAAGGTTTGACAACAATTCATAATCGGCCTTTCTACTTTTTTTATTAATAGCAAAACCAACAGAGTATCTTTTAGAATTGCGTGCAAGTTGTGCAGGAATAGAGTTATACATCATAGAAATCTTCCCAGATGGGTCAATTTTGTAAAAGTCCTCTTCATACAAATCAATAATCATTCTTTTTATGGCATCTATTTCCTTTGGGGACTGTTTCTCTACATAAGCTTCAACCGCCTGTGGCATTCCTCCAACCATCATATATGTGCGGTAATCATACATAAAAGCCCTATTTACTGCCTGCCCAAGAGGTCGCCCGGCAATGAAAGCTTCCTTTAGAAGTGGATAAGTATTTTTTCCAATTGCCAAAAGAAATTCCTCATAGTCCAATGGATAAATAGAAATTTTGTATTCTTCAGAAGGTATTACAATTCCAGATACATTTTTCTTAATAGAAAGAAGAGACCCCGTCTC
>CAVDPO010000078.1:0-13340 GCA_963610855.1 Segatella copri | reverse complement strand
CATTATAATCTAAGTTGAGCTATCCAAACGGAAGGCGGTTGGCTTTGCTCTTGCCAAATCTTAATTTAAGAGGAGGTAAGACACTTGGATACTTTGACAATGATTTCAATTGTTGTTGGAGTGGCTGGTCTTGTGGTGGGTGTCATTCAGATTGTTCTGACTTGTTGCCAATCTCAAAAGAGCAAAAAAAATCGCCGTTAAGCTAGCAACTGTCGGCGATTTCATATGATATCACTGGCAAGAGTAAGCCACCGCTTTCGGATAGCTCTTTCTTTAACCACTTAAATAATAACAATGCAACACAGCACTTGTCAAGAATTGGGCAAGGCTTGCTCTTTCTAAAGATATGACATCCAATACTCATCTTCAGATGGGGCGTACCATTTTTAGGAAATGCTTTCACAACTTCGATTGTGTCTTTGATTTATTTGCACGTTTGCTTTGGACTATGGTAAAATGCCACTAAAGAGGTGAATTTATGTCAATTCTTCAAGCACTTAACAGTGCTCCTTTATACTTGATATGTGGCGCCATTATTGCGTTTGTTGCTGTAATTTGTCTTGTTTTTCTCATTAGAGCTTATAAAGCTGGGCTTGCCATGGGAATGGACAAGAGCAAAATGAAAACAGTAATAACTTCAAGTGCAACATTTTCTTTACTTCCTAGTGTTGGCATTCTTTTAGGAGTTATTGCACTTTCTGGAAGTTTGGGAATTCCTTGGCCATGGCTAAGGCTCTCTGTTATTGGCGCTTTGCATTATGAGACACAAGTAGCGCAAGCTGCAGCAGAGCAAGTTGGGCTTTCCAGTCTTTCAGCAGTGGAAATGACACCTCAAGCATTCACTACCATAGCACTTTTGATGAGTATATGCATAATGTGGGGCATGATTTTGTCAGTATTCTTTAATAAAGCATACCTAAAAAAATTGAGCAAGCCTCGTTCAAAAACTGTAAACGAATCAGAACTTGCAACGGAGCTTACAAACAAAAAATCAAAAGGAAGTTTTGCTGACCAAGCTATGACAGCAATGTTTATTGGCCTTGTTAGTGCATACATTGCTTCTTATATTGGAGGCTTTATTTCAGGAGGAGCCCAAAATGCAGGAGGCATTTTCAAATTCCGTGGAGACTGGGTTCCATTGATTGTCGTTTTAGTATCGGCCTTGGCTATGGCGGGCTTCATGTGGCTTTCTGAGAAGAAAAAGCTTTCATGGGTCGATAGTTTCTCAATTGCAGGAAGCATGATTTTGGGCATGGCAGCTGCGGTTGTTGTGAGTTTGTAAGGAGGCGAGAAATGGGTGCAAATAAAGAAAATCAAGAATCGCATTCTATCAAAAATGATGCTTATTTTGAGAAATATAACTCAATGACCCATGTTCTGGGCCGTATCTTTACAACTCTAGTCTTGATTATGTTGGTTGGAGCTCCATTTTTGATTGGCCATATCTTGGGAGCTATGCCAGATTTGAAAGCAACAGCCAAAGGGTTTGTGTCTGTTGGCCTTATTTGGACAGTAAGCAGTATTGTCGAATTCTTGGTTTATACTCCAATGCTTGGGGCCGGTGGTAGCTATCTTGCATTTATAACCGGCAACTTAATTAACATGAAAATCCCATGTGCAGTAGATGCTAGAGAAACAGTAGGAGCCAAAAGCGGTACACCTGAAAATGAGATTATATCTACACTTTCAATTGCAACTTCGTCACTTGTAACAGTCTTGGTTTTGGCCCTTGGCGTTCTTCTTTTGCAACCGCTTCAGCCTGTACTTCAAAGTCCTGTTTTGCAACCAGCTTTTTCCAACGTTGTTGCAGCGCTATTTGGTGCCATGGCATACAAATATTTTAGGGGCAATATGGATATAGTCGCAATCCCGCTTACTTTCTTGTGCCTGCTTTTCATACTTGTGCCATCTCTTACAAGTTCAACAAGTTTCATGATAATTCCAGGCGGAGGCATTGCCATCTTGATTTCTTGGCTAAAATACAAGAAAACAGCATAGGACAAGAAAACATAACGTGGCTTACTTGGGTTTTTTAGACCGATACCCTTGTAAACCAGTTTCCTATGATAGCTTTTAGAGGTTTTTGATGTCTTGCAAAAACCTCTTTTTTAAGTGTTTTTAATTATAACTTGCTCAATGACATCAGCAGCGTGTTCACATAAGTCGCAGCAATTCTCAAGACTTTCATAAACAGCTTTGGCTCCAAGAAGTGTCTTGATGTCTGTTTGAGAGCCAAAAAGATTATAAATAGCACTTGCATATACGATATCGGCCTCAATTTCTATGTCGTTAACTTTAACGAGGTGAGGTCTTAGAGCATCGGACTTCTTAAAATTCTTTAGCTCGCAAGTGGCATCGTACAAAGCTTTCACACAGCGGTTGACAATTCTGGAAAGTTCAACTGTCTTTTCTGAAATAGTTTCAATGTGATACATGTAAACATCAAGGACAACCTCGTCTAGGGCATCGGTTATATCGTCAATAATTTGCACAAGGCGCAAAATGTCCTCTTGGTCTATTGGCGTAATAAACTCAACTGATAATTTTTGCAAAATCTCGTGGTGAATATCGTCTGCAGTATGCTCAATCTTGTGAATTGAACGACGATAATCATCTATGTTTTTTGCGTCAAACTTACACAAAATTTCTTCTAGTAAGTCCGATGCCTCCACGCAATAAGAAGACTGTTTTTTTATCATCTCAAAATAATCGTTGCTTTTTTTTGCCATTGTTTTATCTCCTTTTAGAGGTTCTTTTAGAGGTTCCTTTCAAAATGCAATATACACTGTGTACAATATGCAAACAACACTAAAAAGGTTTTGCAAAACTGTATTCATTTTGCAAAAAACTCTAAAAACAACTTGGCCATACCAAAGCCCAAAAGCCCACATCCAGGAAATGTAAATACCCAAGTGAGAACAAGGTCTTTGACTATGCTCCAATTTACATTGCTCATGCGTTTTGCAGCTCCAACACCCATAATTGCTGTCGTTTTTGTGTGTGTTGTACTTACAGGAATACCCGTCAAAGACGACAACAGTAAACACAAAGTTGCAGCAAGATCAGCGGCAAAACCTTGATATGGCTTGAGCTTTACCATATCCATTCCTACCGCCTTTATAATTCTATATCCACCAATTGATGTCCCAAGACCCATAACAACAGAACATAAAATCATAAGCCACAAAGGAACTGCAAATGTTGAGATATTAGATTGTCCATTTGAAAAAGCAGCACCCAAAAGAAAGATAGCCATGAATTTTTGGCCGTCTTGAGCTCCATGCATGAATGCCATTGAAGCACCGCCAGCAATTTGCGCATAAACGAAAAAACGTTCAGCTTTTAATCTGTTTTTATTTCTAAAGCACAAAACTATCAGCTTAGAAGTTATATACCCAAGAACAAATCCCAAAGCACTTGAAAGTAAAATCCCGTAGATAACCTTTATCCATTCTGCGCCATTTATGCCCGCAAAACTGTTTTGGATAGCAACTGCAGCTCCAGAAAGACCCGCAATTAAAGCATGGCTTTCGCTAGTTGGAATGCCAAAATACCATGCAGCAGTCGCCCAAATTACAATAGCTGCCATAGCAGCGCATAGTGCAATCATAGAAGTTCTAGCATCCCCACCAAAATCAACCATATTGTAAATTGTCATAGCAACTGAAGCATTTATGGCTGTCATAACCAAAACACCAAGGAAATTGAAAATTGCAGCCATGATGATTGCTTTTCTTACTTCAATAGCTTTTGTAGAAACGCAAGTTGCAATTGCATTTGGGGCATCGGTCCATCCATTAACAAGGATGACACCAAGTGTCAAAATCGTGGATACTAAGAGCATTGGATTTGTGCAAAGTTGTCCTATGAAATCAAACAATCCCATGTTAAATCCTTATTAAATCTCTTGTTAAGTCCTTATTTCGCAAGGTCTTCCAATAATCTTTGATTGTACGTTTGGGCTGCATTCACTGCAAATGTTACAGAGAACTCATTGCTTTCCACAAGCCCAAACTCTAAAACAGCAAATCCTACACTTGAAAGTGTAAATGCTACACCAGAGGACACAAAAAGCCAGCTTTGGACAGGATCTTCTACGCACAAGCCTGCAATCATAAGTCCCGCACCAAGTGCAAAATTACTCCAAGTCATTATATTCCAAGTCTTGCGATGGTTTAGAAAATCTTGGTACCTTTTTGCTTCTTCTTTTAGGCCTAAAATATTGTAAAATTCGTATTTAGAAATCTTATTGAAACCTTGATATGGTTCCCACTTAGTTTCAGTCTTTCCATGTGCTATAGATGAAACAAAAGTGTAAGGCAGTGCAAAAAGAAGCCAAGCTGCATCTGAAACAGAGTCGCCTGACGAATTCCAAGTAACATCCCAATACCGTGGAGATCCCCATAAATCAGAATAATAAGTTATGCTTTCACTTGTTTGAATGCTTATTGCTTGACTGTCGAATATAAAGCGTTCATCTGCTGTCAAATCGCTAGGCGACAGCGCAAAAGCGCTCATACAGCATAGAACAAAAACAACGACTAAAATGTATTTTGACTTATTCATAATCATTAACCATATTTTTTATTTCAAAACCCAAAGAGGCCTTTTTTAACGTAAGGTTCGCTTGAAACTTCCAAGACTTTGTAACCTGTATCACTTAGAGCTTTATCTAAATCTTCTTTCTCAAAAGCTTTCTCTGCTACGATTTCCAAAAGTCCTGTCTTATGGGAGGCTCTAACTTTCTTTATATCAAAAGCTTCTCTTACAGCATCACAAACATGGTTTTCGCACATATTACATGCCATACCGTCTATACGTACATTTGTTTTAACCATAATTCCCTCCAAAGCTAACAATAAAGAGGTTTTTACAAAACGGCCAATTAAAAACCATTTTGCAAAAAGCTCCATAGCTTTATACAAGCTTCATAAAAGCTCTATAAAAGCAAAAAAGCTCCACAAAAGCAAAAAAGCGGCATACGGGAGTCGAACCCGCTTCAGAAGCTTGGGAAGCTCCTGCACTACCGGTGTGCTAATGCCGCAATCAAAGTTCTTAACTTCCTCGAATGAAAATTATATTCAAAAAAGGCACATAATCAACCCACATAATCAATAGAGATACAAAATTTTACATGTTCTTTGTTTTTGGTTGTATAATTGGAGCAAACCACATGTACAATTTGACATATTGATGCACAACTGCACAACTTGGCACAAACTAAACACCAAAGGGTTGGCTTTCACAAAAAAGTGGTTTTTCTAAAAGGAGAGACTTTCTATGACAGATAGGGAAAGACTTTATGCAAACAAACTTTCAAAAATGGTTCAATGCGAAACAATAAGCGAAGTAGGTGTTGAAAATTCAAAAAAATTTGAGAAATTCCAAGAAACACTTTCGCAACTTTTCCCAAATGTTTTTTCAAAATGCCAAGTAGTCAAAATTGGGCAATCTCTTCTCATAAAATTAAAAGGCAAAGAAAGCTCCACAAGCAAGCCAATCTTGCTAATGTCTCATCAAGATGTAGTTCCCGCAGATGGCAAGTGGAAACATGAACCGTTTTCTGGATACATAGATGAAAACGGAGTTGTTTGGGGCCGTGGCACAGTAGACACAAAAGCATCTCTTATGTGCATCTTTCAAAGCTTAGAAGAAACAATAGAGGATGGCTACCAGCCACAAGTAGATGTCTACATAGCAACTTCATCAACAGAAGAAGTAAACGGAGACGGTGCACCAAATACAGTAAAATATCTTTTAGAACATGACATAAAGTTGCAATTATTGATAGATGAAGGTGGCATGATTGTTACATCTCCAATGAAAGGCGTAGAAGGCAGTTTTGCAATGATAGGCACACTTGAAAAAGGCCAAGGCAATATAAAAGTAATAGCCCACTCCCAGGGTGGTCACGCATCTACACCATGCAAAGGCACTCCAATTGCCCGCCTAGCAGCATTTGTCAACGAAATAGAAAAACATGATCCAAATAAAGCAAAAATGAACCCAACTGTTACAGAAATGTTCCATAGACTTGGACCTCATGCAAAAGGCGCCTTTGGGTTTATCCTAAGGCATGCAAAGTTTTTTTCTCCAATATTAAGCAAATTACTACCCAAGATTAATCCTGTTGCAGGAGCTATGATAAAAACCACAATGGCATTTACCATGTGCGAAGGCTCAAAAGCTAAAAACGTACTTCCAGAGACCGCTTGGCTTAACATAAATACTCGCTTTATACAACACCAAGGAGTAGAGGAGACACGTCGTATTTTAGAGCCACTGTGCAAAAAATATGGACTTGAAATGGAATTTGAGCAGCCATGTAGAGCCCCACAAAAGCCTGTGGATTACAACAGCACAGCATTCAAACTTGTTGAAGAAACAGTACGTGAAATCTACCCTAGTACAATACCAACCCCATATGCCATGACAGGTGGCACAGACGCCTACCATTATTGGCAAGTGACTGACAACGCTATACGTTTTGCGCCATTAGCAATAACGCAACAGCAAATGAAAAGCGTGCACGGCATAGATGAGAACATTCACGCATCAAGTCTACCAGGGGGCGTCGATTTTTACAAAGCAATCATTCGCAAAGCACATTAAATCATTATTCTTTTAGGCCGATATCTCTATACTTCTCTTTTTCTTCAGCACTTAGTTTGTTAGTCACTCTGACAAACCTCCAGACACGCCATCTTTCAAGATTCCTATCAAACTACTTGCATAATCTCTAAGATCGTCAAACCAATCTAAGACAATTATTTTATACGGTCCAAAGTACTCGTAAAGGAAATAGAAGAACTTTTCACTAAGTGTTTGAGGCTCTATAAAATCTTCTCTCTCAATACTTTGAACTTGGCCACCAGTATCACTAATAATGTCCCCAGTTGCAATGTAGCACCCATTTTCTACATCATAACTATACTTTTGAGCCATTATTGTAGAATTAAAAGGAGTAAAGTCCCAAAGAGAAACGTCATATGTAGACTCTAAGATAGCTTCATCTTCGTCAGGTAAGAGAGGGAAAAAGTCAAGACCTGTTATTTCTTCAAGCTCATCAATAGTAACAGCAAAAGAAGTTAAACTTTCTTTAGAACCCTCATTTGCAAGCAAAAAACCAATTGCTTTGTATTCAGGTTTAGTATAATCCAAAATTGCTTTGAAATAGAACTTTGGAACAGCTACTTTATTCTCTCCAATTGTATCATAAGGCCCATCTGTTAAAACAGGACCCGTTACCACACAAATAGCCTTGTTTTGCACAGCAAAAGTTCTAACAACGGCTTCTAAATCGCCCCAAATACCTCTATTAAAAGATGGAACTTGCGGGCTCATATTTGACATGTAAAAAGAATCATCCATAGCTTGCTCAGACCACTTTAAGTCGGCAGCAGGAATCATGTGGCCTCTGTCATATCCACTTCCTTTGTAGTCTAAAAGCGTTGCACTTCCAGTTGGAATATATGGGTCTTCGTGGAAATTGTTGGCCCTTTGAGCTGCATTTGAAAAAACTTCATTAGCTGTAAGAATATATGCTACCCAATACGGTTGCTCATCATCTTCACTGTAGCAAAGAGTGTAACCTGTGTGCTCTACGATAATATCGGCCTGAGTGAAAGCGGGGATAGCAAGAGCCTCGTCTAATCCAAGAGCCACGACGCCCACAGTGTCTTGTGAACCAGTGCTACTAGAACTAGAATTGCTGTCGTAAGTAGTGTTTTCTTGTCTTATGAGAGGGTTTTCTACTGGAGTGATTATAAAAAGCACAAATACAAGAGCAATGACGGCCAATATCAAAATGAAGCTTAGTTTTTTGTTAGGTTTTTTCGTTGCCATACACACCCCATTATACAAATTGCTTATAATTTTGCAAAAGCTGTCTAGACAACATGTATTGTTAAAATGGTGTTAAAAGCCACTGCCAAAACTATCCCAACGCAAACTACTCTAACGTACTTGCAATTTAAGCTGCCTTTCAATTCTCAATCTACGAGGCAATTTACGCTTGCAAAAACCTTGGACAATATATTGGAAGTTGCCAATGTTTTACCTTATAATTGCGCTATGGATTGTGTTCGTGAGATTATTAGTTTAATTGCAAAAGCTCATGACGAGGGCAAAACTTATGTATTTTCTTCGCAAGTAATAGCTAGAAGTTATTTGGAAGCTTACGTGCGCTCTTACCCCAATTTTGCCATTTTTACAGATTCTGTGATGTCTTGGGATGACTTTAAGACAAATTTCTCTGCTTACCCAAAAACAAAAACACGTGCTGTTTTTACAGACCGGCTTCTTTTTGTTCAGCATTTTTTTGCAAAAGAAAATGCTGCCAAAAAACTACGTTTTTATTGTGACAGTTCATATCCTTGTAGCCAAAAAGCTTACATGAAAAGCATTGCAAAAAACCTTCCAAGCATGTGCCACGCTTTTGATGTAAAAAGTATGACAATAAAACCTAATGCTCTTATCTACTCTCCAAGTGATATGATTTACGATTTGAAACTCATAGTGCCCGCATACAAAGCATTTTTAGATGAAAACGATTTGTACGACACATGCCTTTATGAGCCAAATTTTACAAAACTTGGAGAAAATGGGAAAAATGCCAGCTCTTATGTGCTAGTTTTTGCAAATACTTTTAAAGATGCTCTAGTAGATGATGCATTAAAAGTGTGCAAGAACATAGATTTTAATTTTAATGACAAACCTAAACTTAAACTTTTTGCAAATTCAGTATGTGAAACAAGAGCTTGCATGAGAGAGATACATGAACTTTTATTGAAAGGAGAACTTCCAAACGATATAGCCATTTCATGTCCTTCTGTGGCATCCTATCTCCCATATTTAGAGCAAGAAGCCTCAAAACGGGACATTGTTTTAGATTTTACAGATACAAAACCACTACTTGATTATATTCCAGGGCGTTTTTTCAATACCTTGTTAAGAGTAAGAGATGAAAATTACAGTTTTGAAAGCATAAAAAGCCTTCTTTTAGACCCATGCTTTCCATATAACGATAGACCTTCAATGGTTCGCATAATTGAAAACGCAATAAAATGCAAACTTCAAGATGGACAACTGTCAAAATGGGAACAAAGATTTATATCTATCCATGAAGAAGATTTAGCAAAAAGAGTTTTAGAGATTGGTTCAAAAATAGAGGCTGTTGTAAATTGTCATGATGTGAAAGCTCTTCATAATAACATAATGATACTTGTGAATTACTTATTTGGAGAGAATACTTGGGTAAAAGAACTTTCTAGCAACGATAGCCTAGAAGACTTAAATGCAAGAGTTTTTGGCTCCTGTATAACGGAATTAGACACTCTTTCTTCTCATTCAAGTTTGCTTGAATTGAATAATTCACAAGATCTATATGGCCTTTTCATAGATATACTAGGCGACAAAGTTTACACCCCAAACTTAGGACGTAACTTAATAAAAGTGTATACCTATCCTGTTGATGCAGGTCTTGCAACAAAACATCATTTTGTAATAGGTCTTACAGACACCAATACTCGAACATTAAGAAATCCGTACCCATTTTTACCGTACGAAAAGGTAAATACAATTGAAAATGTCTTGCACTTAGAAGATACCTTGTTATCTCATTATGCAAATGTAATCGCTAAAACCGTGAACACAACTGACGTTTCTAACACACCGGGGACTTCTAACACGCAGGGGGCTCCTAACGCACCTAAACCTTCAAACTTTACTAATGCTTCTATATGGCTTTCATCAAGTCAAGAGAGCTTTTCTGGAGTAGATGTCGTTCCAACATCTTTCTTGGGTGAAAACTGCATAGAGAATGTGAACAAAATAAAAGAAGATTCTTTCATACAAGAAGAAAAACTTTGGGAAAATGAAGAAGAAAAGTCAGAAGAAAATTCAGACCGCACATCTCAAAACACAGCCCAAAACTTAGCTCAAAACACATCTCAAAACACAGCCCAAAACTTAGTGATATCTCAAAAGCAAAAAGACTGCCTTTCTAGTGCTTACGAATGTACACTCAATTATGATAAAAACTTACAATTTAGTATTCCAAAACTGCCATTGAGCATTAGCGTATCTAGAATAAAAGCATTTGAAGAATGTCCATTTAAGGGCTATGTTTATTGTGTCCTAAAATTGAAAGAAGTAGACTACAAACCAAGAATGAATGATGCTGCCCAAATAGGAGATATCTTACATTCTACAATTCAAAAAGCACTAAAAGAGGCGGGAACTCTTAGTAATATAAGTGAAGCAAGGCTCAAATCTATATTTAGAGATGAGCTTGCTAATTATGCAAACCAGCCAACGTCAACGGACACTTCCCATATAACTTACATAAAAAAGACTTATGAAGACATTTTGCCTTTAGTTTATGAAACAAAAACAGCAGAAAGTTTGCGTGATATGAACTTCAAAGCAATGGAAGGCGACACAGCTTTTACGATTTCTGACGACGTAATTTCTCTCAAAGGCAAGGCCGATTGCATACTTGAAGACAAAAGTGGCAATTACGCTGTCATTGATTTTAAGAAAAATGCATCTTCTTATTATGCAACAAAAGACTTAAACAAAATAAGTTTGCAAGTTGCTGTATATGCAAAAATGATGGAGCAAAATCCTAAATTTGGTAAAACTCCAATGATTGGAGCATTTTATTCAATAGAAGATGGTGTTTTCAAGTATGTGTGGCCAAGAACTACTATTGGACGTTCACAGCAAGGATTTGAGTATAGTTGTAATGCAAAAGAGAGCTCTACACTCCAAGAGAGTTCCACTCTTCAAGAAAATTCAACAAGCCAAGAATATGTAGATGAAAATTACAAAATGCGAATAGAAAAACTAAAAAAGACAGTTTCAAATGCTTCATTTAATCCAACACCATCTGATGATGCTTGCCGCCATTGTTCTCTTTACAACTTTTGCAGAGGAGGCTTTGAGACCGTATGACACTTGCCAAATTCCAAACATTTACCAATTTTTGTAGCGAAAACGGCATACAGTTACTTGAGCCTTGCAGTCAAACAAACACCACAACTGGTAACTACATAGATGCCCAATTATGTAGCCAATCCAACGACCAAATTGTTGACATTTCAAGCCTTAAACTCACACCCCAAGGCCAAGCTGTTATGGAAAATAAAAACTGCATAGTAGCTGCCGGGGCAGGCAGTGGCAAAACAACAGTTCTTTCCTTTAGATTTATACGAATGGTAGCCCAAGGGATAAGCCCTGAGCGAATTTTAACGATAACATTCACAAAAAAAGCCACCGCAGAGATGAAAAGTCGCATATATATGCTACTGCAAAAAGCCCATGAAGCTGGCCTTGTGAGTGATACAGACATATCCAAATTTGCAGAAGTAACAATTTCTACCGTAGACAGCTTTTGCGCTGAGATTGTAAGAAGTTCAGCTGTGCACCAAGGTGTCCCGGCCGATTTCCGTATTCAAGATGACTCAGAATTAGAGACTATGTCCAATGCCATTGTACACGAGCTTTTGAATAAGCACCATAACGAAAAAATAGTCCAATACTTATATTCTCTTTTTAGTGTAGAAAACTTAGAGTCAATTTTTCTTGACCTTGCGCGCAGCTTTCTCAATATAACAAAACCAATTAACATACAAAGTTGTATGAATATGTTAGAAGAGCTTATTTCTAATCATATAAAGGAGTTAGAAACACAAAGACTCTCTAGCTTGCGAGCCAGAAAACAACCTAGCAAAGACGAAGATTTTTATCAAGATGCACTGGCCAATGCTCCTCTTATGCGCGCCTATTACGCTCTTGTGAGCGAGTATGAGACCATTCTTTTTTCACGCAAACGAGAGGCCGGGGTGCTGTCTTTTAATGATGTAATGCAACTTGCAATCAAAATCTTAAAAGAAGAAATCTCAACTCGCGATCGCTTCAAAACAAAATTTGACAGCGTGATGATAGACGAATTCCAAGATAACAACGACGATTACAGAAAACTCTTATATTTGCTTTGCGAAATGCCATACAAAGACGGCCAAGAGCGCAAAACAACCCCAGACGGCATACCTACCCTAGATAGCCTTTCACCTTGCAAAATTTTTCTTGTAGGAGACGAAAAACAAAGCATATACAAATTCCGTGGGGCCGATGTTAGCGTATTCAAACGTCTTAGTAAAGAAATATGTCAAAAGCCAATAGAGCTTAGAAAAAACTGGAGAAGTGAGCCCGCAATAATACATTTTTGCAATCACATATTCCCAACAATAATGGAAACAGCTCATGGCATAGACCCATGCACTTCACTGGAAACAATAACTGAAATAAGTGCCAAAACAAACATTGAAATCAACACTCAATATGAAGCCTCTTATAGATCACTAGAAGCAAGGAAAGCACAAATAGAGCAAAGTCACATAACTTTACTACATCCAAATTTGTCAGAAGAAGTACAAAAAGAGCATAAAGCTATAGAATGTGAAGCAAATGTTGTGGCTCAATTTATTGAAAAAATTTGCTCAAAAGAAAGCACTTATCTTGTGCCAGATGACAATGACAAAACACTACTGCGCCCACCACGTCCAAATGAAATTGGCTTATTACTTAAAGTTGGATCTCATCAAGCAGTATTTGAAAAAGCACTTACCGCAAAAAGCATACCATATACAGTATCAGAGGCCCGTTCCCTTGGCTCAGACTCTATTGCTAATGATTTTTATAGTGCATTGCAAGCTTGTGTTTACTCTTATGACCTCATAAGTTTTGCTTCTTTCTTAAAGTCCCCATTTTGCTCTTTTACAGACAAAGAAATCCAAGAAGCCCTATCAACAGAAAAAATGCTCGACAATCCAAAAGAAAAACTTAAAAAACTAGAGGCTGTAATTGAAAGTGGCTCTATTTGTAAATCACTAGACTATATGTGGTATGACATGGGATATAGAGCTTATATGCTCTCAAGAGCTCTTAATAGACCTTATTTAGACCATTTTGATTACTTATATGCACTTGCTGTTGATTTTGATGCCAAAGGCCAATCAATAGTTGCTTTTCTTGATTATCTAAGAACATTGCTAGGTTATGACGGCAAGAAAACAAAAGAAGTTACAGTATTCAAAGAAAGCATTTCTGGTGTTCAAATTATGACAGTTCATAAATCCAAAGGTCTTGCTTTCAAAGTTGTAATTGTAGCTGACCTGCATTCTGGAGCAAGGAAACCTGGTGGATTTTCTCCAAATAACTACAAAATAGGGGATAATATATTTTTAACTTATGAAAAAAGAAATGACAGCAATCAAACACCCACCAACCCAATAAAAGAAATCCTATCCCCATTGGAAAAACGCATGGATAATGCT
>CAVDPO010000077.1:0-2984 GCA_963610855.1 Segatella copri | reverse complement strand
CATAGAGCTCATAGCAGTCGTAACTTACAACTTTGACAGTGCCCCATGAGAAATGTAATTTTGCGTCTATATGGAAACCTTGACCTAGTGTTTCTCTCTTAATTGTGATGTCTAAATCATGCAAATAATTTTCTGCAAAATCGAGTTTTTTAAGCTTCTTGTCAAGAAATTCCTGTGTCTCATCACTAATTTGATAACGAATACCTCTAATGTTAAGATTCATGCGCTCCTCCTTTTGAAGTCTCTTCTTACTTCAATACTATGAGGGAAATTGCCAAAAGTCAAAAAAAACTCCACAAAAAAAAGACTGTTGCTTGGTCGTTCGACTTTTGCAACAGTTTTCTCTTTGTGAAGCCTTTGTAAAGCTATTGTGAAGCTAAAAGAAGCTTTACAAATAACGCTAAAAATTACTTTATTGCTAAGAAAGCTTTGTAGCCTTCATAAACTTGTTGAATATCGTATGTTGATGTAATTTCCCATGGTGCATGCATGCTTAATACAGATACACCGCAATCAATGACTTGCATGCCATATTTTGCAGCATAATGTGCAATAGTACCACCACCGCCAACATCAACTTTTGCCATCTCTGCCATTTGATATGTGATGTTGTGGCTCTTTAATTGATTGCGAACAATAGCAAGGTATTCTGCGTTTGCATCAGAAGCAGAGCTCTTTCCTCTAGAGCCTGTGTACTTATTAAATACAACGCCTTTGCCTAAGAATGAAGAGTTTTGCTTGTCATAAAGAGAACTATTTAGAGGATCGTATGCAGAGTTTACATCACTAGAGAGCATATAAGAATTTGCTAATGCTCTACGTATTGCAAGTTCTGGGTTCTTAAGTCCAAGTCTAAAGACAACTTCTGCAACAGCATTTTCTAAAAGTCTAGAATCCATACCAGTTGCACCTTGGCTACCAATTTCTTCTTTATCGACAAGAATACAGCAATTTGTTCTAGAACCTGTAGCTGTTTCTAACATTGCAATAAGAGAAGTATAAGCGCAAACTCTGTCATCTTGGCCGTATCCTAAAACCAAAGTTTTGTCAAAACCACAGTAGCGGGATTTCCCAGCTGGAACAACTTCAAGTTCTGCAGATGTAAAATCTTCTTCCTCTATTTTGTATTTCTCTTTTAGAATTGCTAAAATCTTATCTTTGCCTGATTGCTCATTAGTATTGGTCTTAGCATTGGAATTAGAAGCGCTCTTGTCTGAGCTTTCTTTAGGAGAGTAGGCTGCCAATATGAGATCAAGTTTTTCACCTTCAATAAAGTCACTTGCTACTTTCTTCATTTGTTCTTGGGCAATGTGTGGGAGAATGTCCGATATCGTGAAAACTGGGTCTTCTGGGTCGTCTCCAATTCTAATATCGATTTTTGTTCCGTCTGTAAGGAATACGAAACCGTCTATTGCAAGAGGCATTGCCACCCATTGGTATTTCTTAATTCCGCCATAGTAGTGAGTGTTAAGGTATACAATCCCTGTGTCCTCGTAGATTGGGTTTTGTTTTACATCAAGTCTAGGTGAGTCAATGTGTGCGCCAAGAATGTTCATTCCTTTGCAAATGCAGTCCGTTCCAATGTTAAAAAGTATGGCTGTCTTTCCCATATGGGAATAATAGACCTTGTCTCCAGCTTTAAGGCTGTCAACATCTTCAATATTTTTGTATCCGTTTTCTATTGCTGCATTTATTACAGTTTGAGCACAACGACGTTCTGTTTTGTTGTTATCAAGAAATTCCATGTACCCTTTTATTAGGTTTTCCATAAATTACCCCCTAAGGAACTGTATTAACTAAATTGCTCAACTTGTTTCAACGCGCAACTTATTTCAACTTATTTAGCATTAGTTCCTAAATCGTGATTATTTTCTCTTATTTTGTGTTGTGCAAGTCTTAACTTTTGTTAAGCAATATGTTACCATGCTTTAAGAAGTTTTAAGCATTTAAGAGGGTTAAGTATTTAAGAGGGTTTACGCATGAAAGGATTGACAGAACGCCAAGCTGAAGTTGCAAGCTTCATAGAAAATTTCTTTAATGTTAATGGTTATGCCCCAAGTCTTAGGGATATAGCAAGCAATTTTGGATTTTCTCCAAAAGCTGCGTATGACCATCTGAGAGCACTTGAAAAGAAAAATGTAATTAAGACAGCTGACAATTTGCCAAGAGGAATGGCCTTGCTTAGAAAAACAATGCCTGATGGTGAAAGCATGGTTAAAGTGCCAATTTTGGGAACTACTGCTGCCGGCGAGCCCATAATGACAGAGGAAGTCTATGATGGTTTTCTTTCACTTCCTCAAAATCTTGTAGGTTGTGATGACTCTGACAAGCTATATGCCCTAAAGGTTAGGGGTGATAGTATGATTGAAGATGGCATAAATGATGGGGATGTTGCTGTAATCAAAAAATCAAATCATGCTAGCAATGGAGAAATTGTGGCTGCTAGTATTGGTGAAGATACTACATATGGTATAACGCTTAAACACTTCTATCATGTGGGGGATAGGTACGAACTAAGACCAGCAAATCCTGCTTATAAAGTTATAGTTTCAACCCAATGTCAAATTCATGGAAAACTTATCATGATTATTAGACAGTACGGGAGGTAATAGTGGCAGGAGTATATCTCTTGCTTGGTCCAGAAAAGGGACTTAAGGAAGAACACATTAAGAAGATAAAAGCCTCATTGGGTGATTGTGAAGTTTCTAAGTTTTATGGATTTGAAGACTATGAAGCTGAATTTTATGCACAACTTAATAACAATGACCTTTTTGCAAATCATAAACTTGTAATCTTAGAGCAAGCCCAAGAAATAAAAACTAAAGATAAGATTAAAGCACTAGTTAATTACATAAAAAATCCTTCAGATTGTGCAACTTTAATTATTTCAAGTGAAGATTTGTTTATAGCATCTGAAATAATGGGCGTTGTTCCAGAAAGTGATACATTAAAGTTTTATGAGATGTTTGAGAGCAAGAAAGAGG
>CAVDPO010000076.1:0-4763 GCA_963610855.1 Segatella copri | reverse complement strand
TGTTAAGAAAGGTAAGATCAAACTTTTAACAAATTTTGTTTTTTCTCTAATTGGTATGATGTCAAAATCTTTTACGACAATTTCATTTGCATTCAAAATAGGGTATACAACATTTGTTGGTAATATATGCCTTCTTGAGGCTTCTCTTAATATTGGAATTTCTTTGGGCTCATATCCCATAATAACAGCTTGTGCTAAATCAACAGCAATTCCATTACATGAACCAAGAACAAAGCCTAATGTTCGAGGATTTCCATTAGCAGGGCCTGAGCCTTCCATTCCAATTACTGCATCCATAAATGAAAAAGATGGTTTCACAGTTTCATATATTCCAACAATGAGTCTTGCAAAACTCTCACGGCTTGGGCATTTTACATGACATGCACTTTTGTGAAGTCCAGGAATTGTGCCAAATAAATTTTTAACAGCACCTGTTGTGTACATAAGCTGATGCGTCTTGAATTTTGCTAGCGAAAATACCATATCAACTTTATCTATGATATTTGCCATAAGTAGTTTTTTCCCGGTTCCATTAATCTCTTTTTGAACTGGATTTACTGTAAAATCGACCCAAATTGCACCTTCTTCATCACATATATCTTTTATTCCACATTGTTTTGCTTCAAAAGAGGGACTTTGCAATCCAGGAGAATCCCCAACATATATTTCTTTTGCACCGCAATCTTTAAGATATTTGATAACAGCTCTTACAAACTCTGGATGAGTTGTTATACAGTCTTGTGGTTTTGCATCTGATAGAATATTGGGTTTTAGAAGTACTGTTTTTCCTTCTACATTTGGCATTTGTGCTTTTCGTGCAACTTGCGCAATTGTTTCATACAAAGTTTGAGGATTATAGTTTTCACAATTTGCTATAGCAACAGAAACTTCTTTATTTTTAGATGCAATATTTTTAGTAATTGTTTTATATGTCATTATAAATCCTTTTATGTAAACTTCTTTCTCAAAAGACAAAAATAAAGAGGTCCACAAGAATGAGAGGTATCTGGCATGATTATTGAGCCATGAGATAATTTCTCAACATGCAAAGAATTAAAATCGTTATTTAGTTTGCAATTAGCGTCATTAAGTATAACTTCTAAATTTGCAATAGAAACTTCTTCAAAAAGGTCTTTTCGCTTTTTTATAAGCTTTTCAATATTTTTTTCATTCTCAATGGGGTTAATAGAACACGTGCTATACAAAATGAAAGCACCTTCTACTGCTGCATCAAGGGCAGCTGCAAGCATTGCAAATTGTTGTATAGCAAGTCTTTTGGGACGTGTTGGGCTCCAAATAGAAAGAGCCTCATTGTCATTAATTACATGCCGTTCTGACGAGCATGGTGCATCTAAAAGTATACAGTCATATATGCTTTTTTCATGTAGCGACCATTGTGTACTGTCATGGCTTGTAATTTTTATATTTGTTCTAAATTGTGGCTTAAGGCAACTTTCTACAACCTTATTTAGACGGCTTCTTCTTGCAGCTGAGCGGTCATTTGCTATTAGAGTCCCTGTTCCTTTGAGTTTCATTGCAAGAATAAGTGTTTTTCCTCCAGGTGCTGCACACATGTCCAAAACTTTATCATTTTCTTTTACAGGAAGAATTGAGGCAGCAAGAATTGAGGCCATATCCATGTAATAAGGCTCGTCCATATAGCCTATGGCGTTTTCAATTGCATTTGACAAGGATACGGGTCTTGATTCTTCTAGCAATGAAGTTTTGAGTGCTTTCCACCTATCTTTGTAGAGGTCTTCATAGTAAAGATTAAAACGCTCTGCACCTGCTGTAAGTGTATCTTTCTTTGAACTTTTTTTTGACATCAAAATATTACCAACTTTCGTGCACAAAGTTAGAACTTATTTCCAATGACTTTTACAAGAGCTTGGGTGCCAGCTTTTCCATAGCCTTTTGCGCAAAGTTCTTCATACATTGACTCAACAAGCTCAAGGCCTTTAAGCTGCAAGCCCATTTTTTTGCTCTCTTCAAGTGCAATTTTCATGTCTTTGACAAAGTGCTCTACAATAAAACCTGGGTTATAGTCGCCTTTTATAATTCTTGGAGCAAGATTGTCCAAGGAGTGGCATCCAGCTGCTCCTTTTGATATTGTAGCAAGCATTTTTTCAAGATCTAAACCAGCATCTTTGGAGTATGCAAGAGCTTCACACATTCCAATCATAGTTCCCGCAATTTGAATTTGGTTAGCCATCTTTGTATGTTGTCCAGCTCCGGCTGCACCTTCAAGAATAATAGACTTTCCCATAAGCTCAAAAAGAGGTTGAACTTTGACAAGAGTAGAAGCATCTCCTCCTACCATGATAGATAATGTTGCATTCTTTGCTCCTGAGTCCCCTCCTGACACTGGAGCATCAAGGCTTTCACATCCTATTTCTTTAGCTTTTTCATAAATTCTAACAGCTAGGGATGGTTTTGTTGTTGTCATATCAACAAGAACGTGAGCACTTTGCGTGTTATGCTCTTTTGCACTGGTTATGCCCTCAAAAATTCCGTCTTTGCCAAAATAAACTTGTTCGACGTCACTTGGAAAACCAAGCATTGTAAATAAAATGTCGCAGTTTTTAGCAACAGCGGCAGGGGATTGCATTAAAGTTGCACCCATTTGTACTAAACCGTTTGCTTTTGATGGCGTTCTATTGTATACAACAGCTTCATTACCACCTTCAATGAGGTGCTTGCACATACTAAAGCCCATTATACCTGTTCCAATCCAACCTATCTTCATATCTAAAACCTCCGGAACTGTTCAGAATGCTTTTTTTTGAGTATACTATTTTATTGTGAGTGAAAACAACATCAATACATTTGCAGTTCTTCCAGAAGAAGAGATTGTAGACATTGCAGATTTCTTTAAGGTGTTTGGAGATACTACGCGCCTTAAAATTCTCTATATGCTAGAAACTGGTGAAGCCAATGTTAATACAATATCATCGGCATTGGGAATTTCGCAGTCGGTAACAAGTCAGCACTTAAAACTTTTGCGTGTTTCACGTCTTGTTAGGTGGCGCAAAGACGGTAAAAATGTCATTTACAGCTTAAATGATGACCACATTGCACGTATTTTGTCCCTTGGAACAGAGCATTATGAAGAGGCAATGTCCAACTAATATTGAAAGGCTTTTAATCTTAATTATAGTGGCAGTCTCTCTTGTTGCACTTTCCTCTTGCGTGTCATCCTCAAAATTCTCACTGTCAAACTTTAGCCTTGAAAAAGGCTCGCAAGAAGCCCACTCGAGTGCCATACTCACAGGCTCTGTTAGCTATGGGGCAGGCTTTTACTTTCCAAGTTCGTCCGATATCCTTGATATTTCTCTTCTTAAGACCGATTTTCTTACTGGTGCAGTTTCTGAGATTTCTCACCAAAGAATTAGAAATATTCAACGTTTTCCTTTGCAGTTTGCAATAAGATACGATGCATACGAGCTTAATGAAGACGATTCATGTACGTTATATGTTACATTGACATCAAATGACAAATCTTTGGCGCAAGGCTTTGTGCAACTAGATCTTGCAAGTGGTACTTTGTCTGACATTTCTATAGTTCTTTCAAATGTTTCAAACTCTTCTAGTGTTTCTAGCACGACTAATTGAACAAATGAGACAGTAATTATATCATGAGCCTTATGAAAAAAAGACTCATTACAAGTGCATTACCATACGTTAATAACATTCCTCATCTTGGGAATTTGACCCAAGTCTTATCTGCTGATGTCTTTGCTCGTTTTTGTCGTTTACGTGGCTATGAAACGCTATACGTATGCGGAACAGACGAGTATGGAACAGCAACTGAAACAAGAGCCGCAAAAGAAGGTGTTTCTCCAAGAGAACTTTGTGACCACTATCATGCAATTCACAAAGAAATATACAAATGGTTCAATATAAATTTTGACTATTTTGGACGTACATCAACCCCAAAACAAACAGAGATTGTTCAATCAATCTTCAAGGCTGTAGATGAAGCAGGTTACATAACTGAAAAAGAATCTGAGCAGCTATATTGTCCTCATTGTCAAAGATTTTTGGCAGACAGATTTGTGGAAGGAACTTGTCCTCATTGTGGCTCAAATGATGCAAGAGGGGACCAATGTGATGCTTGTCAAACACTTTTAGAGCCAACAGAACTATTGAATCCAAGATGTGGTGTGTGTGGTACAACCCCTATACTTAAAAAAACAAAGCACTTGTATTTGGATTTGCCAAAAGTTTTACCAAAACTTGAAGAATGGCTAAAAACAGCTGCAGTTGATGGCTTTTGGGCTAAAAATGCTGTTCAAGTTACAAGAAGCTGGATTAGAGATGGCTTAAAAGAGCGTTGTATTACACGTGATCTTAAGTGGGGAATTCCTGTTCCAAAAGAGGGTTATGAAGATAAAGTCTTTTATGTTTGGTTTGATGCACCAATTGGATATATATCAATATCGGCCAATTACACACCTGAATGGGAGACTTGGTGGCATAGTTCAAAAGATGTAGAGCTTTTCCAGTTTATTGGAAAGGATAATATTCCATTTCATACAGTAATATTCCCATCTACGCTGTTAGCAACAGGCCAAGAGTGGACAATGCTTCATCACATGAGTTCTACTGAGTATTTGAACTATGAAGGTGGAAAGTTCTCCAAAAGCAAAGGGATTGGCATTTTTGGAAATGATGTTCAAGAAACAGGCATTCCTGCAGATGTATGGCGTTTCTACATGTTTTATAACAGACCAGAGAACGCTGACTTCACATTCACATGGAAA
>CAVDPO010000075.1:0-11622 GCA_963610855.1 Segatella copri | reverse complement strand
ACCTTCAGCATCAGTCGTAGTTTCAACTGAGTTGTCTAATTGAGCTGTTGTATTATCAACATCTTGCATATTAGCTTTTATGCCATAAACATTGTTGCCCATCTTTCCCATGAGCTCACCAAGTTTGGCATAGTCATCCAAGGAACAAGACACCATGACAAAACATGCTAAGCAAACCAAGATGCTAAATAGAATTTTCTTAGTCATTCCCATCCTCCTATGTCTATTAGGATTTGTGAGTAGCTTTCAAAGTTGTTTTTAAGGCTCTCAAAAAGCTACGTTGTATAACACACTTATAACACAGTTATATAAACAAGTTTTCAAATCGCAGTTCGTTTAATTTTCTACTGTAAATGAATTTTTGTAAACAAAAAACTCTTTTCCACTCGTTTTTTCCCAACATTTCAAACAATTATTTTCTAAAAAAGTAACAACATTTTACACAGTTGGAAGAGGTTTTTGTAAAACTGCCTTCATGAACCTTGGCTTTGCCTTTCCGGCTAAATAGAAATTGCAAAATTATCAAGACAAGTTTGCAACAACCTCACTTAACGGGATGAAACAAATCCCAAGTAACAATGCAATAATTGTCATATTTTTTGAGCCATACTTTCTTGCAGCAGGCCACAATTCATCAAAAGAAATAAAAATTAAAATACCTGACACTACAGCCAAGCATGCACACATGACATTAGAAGTTTGAGTTTCGCTTAAAAATAGAATGCCAGCTAATGCACCAAGGGGTTGGGAAAGGCCCACTAAAATGGCCTTTATAACAGCACTCTTTAGACTCTCTCCTGTAGACATAACAGAAACAGCTAGCGTTGCACCAATTGGAATATTATGGATAGCAATACCAAGAGCCATGCTAATGCCAAGATGTAAATCTTGTTGGGCAGTAAAGCCAGTTGCAATACCCTCAATGACATTATGTAAAACTAGTGCCAATACCATACCTTTTGAGAGAGCATGACTGTGAGAACATTCACACTCATTTATGTAATGACCTGGCTCTTCTTCATCATCATGATGATGTGGGAACATTAAATCTAAAGCCAAAGAAAGAAATGCACCAAGAGCCATGAAAAGAAGACTGCAAAGCGTACCTAAACTTTCAAAAGAAGATGGGAGCATTTCTCCTAGTGCCAACATAAGCATAATGCCTGTTGCAAAAGCTAAAGAAAATGCTTGAAAATTCTTATTTTTAACTTTGCCAGCAAAGAAAGCACCAAGTACAGTTGAAAGACCAGCAATTAAAGTTACAACTACAGAAACCAAATTAAAGCCTCCCACAACGGAAAAAGACTACCACATTTTGCGCAAAACTTCAAAACGCACACCAAGAAGATTTACAAAAACATCTATCAAGTGGCAAGTCTCTTTTTATAAATCAAACATAACATAAGCGCCACGATAGGGAAAATTGTGTATGAAGAAAATAAAACTTTATACCCAAAACCATCAATTATGAAACCACCCATAAGGGAACCAATCATCTCTGGAAGATTTGTTGCAATAGCCCAGTAAAAACTCATTCCCAAAGAATAATGGCTTTTATCAACATTTTGGGCTATAAATTTCGAAGCTCCAATATGTAAAGCTCCAAATGTGCAAGAATGCAAAAGTTGAGCTACAACAAAAGCTGGAACTGTTGGAATAAATCTATAAATCATAAAACGAACAATCATCCCAACAGCAGAAAGCACTATGAACGAATACGCTTTAGCTTTACCCTTTTGTAAAAGCCTACCACCTGCTACTATCATCACAAACTCAGACGCAGCCCCAAGCGCAAAGAAAAGCGTAAACTTTCCAGCCAAATGAAGTTCCTCTGTCATATATGACGAAAGCAGCTTATCTATAATAGACTCACCCACTCTTGTGAGCGCAATAATAAACATCATGAGATAAAATTTTGAACTAAACAAAGACAAAGAAAAACATTTTTCTCTAGACGTATCATCTTGCGTGCGAGGAACATCTTTTGGAGCAAAAAGAGAAACAACACTAAACACAACAAGAGAAATTACCATACACAAAACAATGGAATTATTGTCAGACTCATTTGGAAAGCCTGTAATTGCAAACAAAACCAAACATACAAGATAACCCAACGTACCCATGGCTCGAACAACGCCATACCTCGCAGAATCTCCATTGAGAACTCTATTCTCATACCCGTCATTCATTGGATTAAGAGACCAAAAGAAGGCCGATGCTACAAAGAAACACACAATAGTTATAGAAACCGCATCACTTAATACTGCGGGCACAAACGCCAATGCGGTACCTAAAGCAAGCAAAATGAAAAGAGCTCTTGTTTTGCGAGTTTTATCTGACAAATTGCCAAATAGAATTGGGAAAAATATAGAGGCCACTTGCCCTATTGCAACAATTACACCTACAAGAGAATGAGAATATCCCTTATTTCTTAAAAATAACTGCGTGTAAGGTGCAATAACACTTACCGCTGCTTGCAATGAAAAATTAAGTAGCACCAACCTGAACATGGCGCAATTATCCATTTTTGAGGCAAATTGAACAAGAGAAAAACAGCACTTTGATTGACTTTAAGGCAGTTTTGCAAAAACATCTAAGAACTGCCATGTAAGGGCACAAATATAAAGAGGGACTTTCAATCGAAAGTCCCCCACTGTTTCTTTAGCACTCAGCAAAAAGCTCAAAGGTTTTTGCAAAAACCTCGTTACTTGCTATTTTTTGCTTCGTAATCTTTTAAGAAGTCAACAAGAGCTACAACGCCTTCTTTTGGCATTGCATTATAAATAGAAGCTCTAAGTCCACCAACTGACTTATGGCCCTTTAAGTTGTCGTAACCGGCAGCCTTTGTTGCTGCAACAACTGCAGCATCAAGCTCTGCGCTTTCTGTTACAAAAGGAATATTCATAAGTGAGCGATCTTTCTTTTCTACTGTACCGCGGAACATCTTTGAAGAATCAAGGAAGTCATAGAATACTTTTGCTTTGTCTTGGTTAATCTTTGCCATAGCTTCAAGACCACCAAGGCTCTTAAGATACTTAAAGACTTTACCACAGCAATAAATTGCCCAACAGTTTGGAGTATTGTACATACTACCGTTGTCTGCATGAGTTTTATACTGCAAATAAATTGGAAGATTTGTAAGATCATCTCTAATTAAATCTTCACGAATAATTACAACAACCATTCCGGCAGGACCAACGTTCTTTTGAACTCCGGCATAAATAAGACCGTAGTCAGAAACATTGCAAGGTTTTGAAAGGAACATTGAAGACTGGTCAGATACAAGTATATGTCCCTTTGTATTTGGAAGCTTTTGCCATGTTACACCATGAATTGTCTCATTTTCACAAATGTAAACATAGTCTGTATCTTCTGGGATGTCCAAATTTGAGCAATCTGGAATGTAAGTATAATTCTTATCTTTTGAGGAAGCTGCAACTATAACTTCTCCAACTTTCTTGGCTTCTGCAATTGCTTTCTTTGACCAAGCACCTGTCTCAACATAAACAGCTTTTCCATTTTTCATAAGATTCATTGGAATCATTGAGAACTGTAAAGTTGCTCCGCCTTGAATGAATAGAACTTTGTAATTGTCTGGAATACCCATAAGGTCTCTTAGATCTTGCTCTGCATCATCAATTATTTGCTGATACACTTTTGAGCGGTGGCTCATTTCCATGACACACATTCCACTTCCGCGGTAGTTCATCATCTCATCACGAATCTCTTCCAAAACAGGTTCTGGCATCATTGCAGGACCAGCTGAGAAATTGAAAACACGTCCGTATTTCATAAACAATCCTCCGTTATTGTTCTCTTTTTACTATATATTTTTGCAAAAAAACTCACTTGGTTATAAATAACGTTTTCACAACCAAGCAAGCAACTCTAGCCTACTACACTATGCAACAGAATGCAACAAAATTTTGTATGTCCAAGTATCATAACGGTTATAGCAATGACACCATAACCAAGGCATATAATCAAAACAACAGTTTACATTTGAAGACTTAAAAGTTAGCATAGATTTTGGTATTCCAAGGACGGTATCAAGTGCATTCAAGTGAAACAAATAGGCCAATAAGGGTAATAAAAGAAAAACTTATTGCGCGCAGTAAAACAGAAGTCGATATGACAAAAGGAGATATTACAGTTCTTCTTTTGAATTTTGCAGCCCCTTTGCTTTTGGGTAATATTTTTCAGCAATTATACAACACTGTAGACACGTGGGTTGTAGGAAACTACGTTGGGAAAAATGCGTTTTCTGCTGTTGGAACATTAAATCCAATAATCAATACTCTCATTGGCTTTTTTGTGGGTTTCTCAAATGGCGCTTGTGTTATCATTTCAAGGTACTTTGGCGCAGGTCAAACGCACAATGTTAAAAAAACGGTACATACATTCTTTACAGTAACGCTTATTTTATGTGTTGTGTTCACTTTTTTGGGACTGATTCTTACACCTTTTATGCTTGACATGATAAAGTCGCCAGCAGAAGTTCGTAGCGAACAAGAAACTTATTTGACAATCTATTTTGCTGGAGTTGCTGGCCTTCTTTTGTACAACATGGGCTCAGCAATTCTAAGAGCTATAGGAAATTCAGTCTATCCATTTCTTTTTTTAGTAGCATCAGCAATTCTAAATACGGTTCTTGATCTTGTTTTTGTAATTGTCTTTGGTTGGGGAACAGCCGGTGTTGCGTATGCAACAATACTAGCTCAATTGATATCGGCCTTACTGGTTATGTCAATGCTATTTAAGACTTCTTCGTGCGTGCAAATTGACCTTCGTTGTCTTGGAATTGACAAGAGCATACTAAAAAACATTTTTACAATAGGACTGCCAGCTGCGTTACAAATGTCAATAACATCTTTTTCCAATATCTTTGTGCAATCTTATATTAACTTCTTTGGGTCAGATTGCATGGGAGGTTGGACTGCGTACTCAAAAATTGACCAGCTTTTATTCTTACCAATGCAGTCAATTGCACTCGCAATTCAAACTTTTGTTGGTCAAAACCTTGGAGGAAAACTATTCTCTCGCGCAAAAGATGGCGTTAGAAAGGCTCTTTTAATGTCAATGGCATGCACCGCAGTCTTAATACTACCAGTTGTTGCTTTTGCTCCGTCTTTGGTTCGTTTCTTCATAGATGATAACGAGGCTGGTGTTATCTACCATGGAACTTTATTTTTGCGTATGATTTCGCCTTTTTATGTTTTGTGTTGCGTAAACCAAATATACGGGGGCGCTTTACGAGGATCTGGAGAAGCACGTATTCCAATGATTGTCATGCTTGGCTCTTTTGTTTTCTTTAGACAGCTGTACCTGTTTATAATTTCTAAGACCCATAACTCTATAATTCCAATTTCAATGGGTTATCCTCTTGGTTGGTTATTGTGTAGCCTTTTAATGCTGTTCTTCTATAAACGCATATTCACAAATGAAAAGCTAAGAACCCTTGGAAATAAAAGAAGTTAGTTATTCTCTAGAAGGTTTAGACTCTACACTGTCATCACTTCCATAAACAGCCATGTATGACGAGCCAGATCCGTTGTCATTCTTAAATACACACAAAATGTACACTTGTCTACTAGTTGAAATATTTACTGTTAAGGTATTTTCAGTTCCCATGTTGATATTATCAACTGCCCAATAAGTTACAGTTGATGGATATGCTGGATTGTCATCTACAAAAGTAAATGTCCAAGTAGTTCCTTCTTTTGTACCAGTAAAGTGTCCTAATGGCTCAATATCACTTTGAGTTGGCTCAAAACCTCCAGAATTGGTGTCTGCATCAGAAGATTTACAATGGCCACATTCAGAACAATAATAAAGACCATCTCTATTATCTAACTCGTAATCATGAGGTTCCCATACTCCACTAGGTTCATTACATGTAGTACAACCTTTACAGTGGTAATTATTATTAATAAGATAACCTTCGTTATGATTTGCAATTGTACTTTCAACAACTTGATGACACACTGTACATTCTTTCCAATGCTGCTTACTATTGGCTTCCCATGAGTTTGGAAGAGTATGATTCCCTGTTTTTGGAATAACAACAGAATCTTTATCAATCATTACAGTACAATCTTCATCTGAGAAATAAAGCCCACAAAGTTCGCACTCATAGTGTTCTATGTATCCATCTTCACCGCAAGTAGCATCTTTTGCTTTAGAATGGATAGAATTTCCCTCTAGCAGTTTGTGAGCTGGAATGTTTGCATCGTCAAGAGGATTTTCAAAATCATCACTTGAGAATACTTTATTACACCTAAGACACAAGTAATATTTAGAATCCAAGACTGTTGAAGTTTCATCAAAACACACATAAGAGACAAAGACATGGCCTGCATCTTTTAGTGTCAATGTTACTTCTGCTTGATTGTTTTCAAGCACATAGTACTCTTCATTATATTGCTCACTGTATTTTGCTCTACAAACTTCTACGTAAGAGCCGTCTGTCCTTTGCTTATCACAATAACCGTAAACTGTGATTTCCCAGTTACCTCTTTGAATAGCAGTATAATCAATTGGGATACTAACTAATCTCGTAGGGTTCTCATATTTCATTGAGAGAGATGGCTCAGTCTCTGTGGTGCCTTCATCTAGCTTATAAAAACAAATCTCGTAGTAAAGAATTGTCTCTGGAACACTAGAATCTTGCTCAAGCGTGAGAGTAAGGCCCCCCTTATCTAAGTAAACGTCTTCTTCATAAAGATCTTTAGCAAAAACTTCTTGAATTGCAGTACTTCCATCAAAAGAAGCTTCACATGAAGAAAATAAAAAGAGAGTAACTAAGACCAATAATGTAGATATGCTAAAAATGGAAAATTTCTTGCTTCGTACCACGTAAAGCCTCAATCTACAACGTTCTTGAACGAATAAGCAACGCCAATCTTAACAGGCAGTGTGACATAGAAAGTAGTTCCTAGTGTCAACTGGTCTTTATCATTAAAGTTTGGCTCTATGGCAACTGAAGTATCTAAGTCTGTCCAAAGAACAAAATTGTTTGTTAAAGAATATCTTGCACTAAGCCCAAGTCTTACAGAAAACCCAAGACACCCCGTACCCTGGAATAGACATAAAGATGGGCCAATACCACTTTCAAGCCAAAGTTGGAATCCATTGTATCGTTTTGCTCTATACAAAAGCCTTGTGTATGACAGTTCTAAAGTGGTTACTGTATATGGGTCGTCTTTGTCTGTTGGCGTGTATATAAATCTTACATTAAAGCCAAACCCATTGCCCGCTTTTGTCTCATACGAGGCTCCAAGCTCACCATCTAATGAAATTTTAAGATTGTCAGTTGTAAGCTGTCTTGGTGTTTTGTACTTTATGGTTCCTTTTTGAGGTGTAAAAAATGCAACAAAATATGGATAAAAAGCAGAAGCTCCCGCCTTTATAACCCACCCTTCTCTATCCATATTGGCTTCGTCATATTTGTGCTGTAAGTCTTCTGTTGTATAACGGGTCGTCCACTTCTTGCCATCAACAGAGCCTTTGATTTGAAAAACAATATCGTTTGTGGTAATTCCCTCTGGTAAAGAAAACACAACAGCTGTAACATTTTTGTCTACCACATGCCAAGGTTCGTCGTTTAAGCGAAACTTATACCAGTTATACACACTTTCGTCGCTAGTTTCTTTCCAAGAAAATCCTATGACATTGTCAGTCACATTCTCTAGCGTCAACGGTACGCTTTCTTGTCCTTCTTGAACAAAAATGTAATTTTCAACAGTAGCATCTAAGGCATTTGTGGCAAACAACAAAAAAGACATCAAAAATAGCATTAGCAAAGCGCAAAATACAGTCTTTGTTTTGACAGCCACGACATCCTCCAAACCAGGCTCCAAACCAACCCCATGAACCTTGGAAAACTGCTCAGGGGGGGGTAATCCATAAGTAGAGATTAATACGCACCCTTAATATTGTCAATGATAGATTATGTTGAGAGAGATTATGTTGAAAGGCTTGTTGAAAGGCGTTGCTTGAGGGCCACTTTAAGATTATCTCCAATACAAAAGACGGCGGAGAGGGACAACCTCTTGAACTACGTAATGTTCAAGGGGGACTCCCAGTTAAGTTGCAGATTCTGTTCCCTAAAACCAACAGGCGGGAGCAATGCACCGCTTCTATGCCGGAATCCGTCTAATAAGTTTGAGCAAGAGAATTTCGTCCCATCTCCGCATGGGAACATGTTATCACACAAAAAATCCCATTAAAAGAGGTTTCTTCAAAACTCCACATGGCTTAGGTCAGGCCAAGGTCAACTTTGGACGTTATTTTTTGGTCATTTTTGTTTATTTCTGACAAAAAAAGGCAAGGGCCTCAAGATTTTCTCCAACTTGCGCCAAATAAGCGGGCAAGTTACATTAAGCTACACCAAGGCAGCTACATCAAGAGCAATTTGAGCTAACTTGTCATTCATTGAGCGACTACGCTTTCCTAGTGACCCAGAACTCCAGTAGGCGCCTTCAAGTAAGTCCTCAGGGAAAAGCATTTGATAGCAGGCTGCGCCTCTATATTGAGACACTGCCATAGTAGTAGCGCACTCCATTTCAACAGCAATACAACCCTGCTCTTTCATAAGTTTAACAGCAGACGGTGTTTCTCTATAAAAAGCATCACAAGTCCACACTTTACCACAAACATGAGGCACAAAAAGAGAGTCCAAAATAAAAGAGGTTTGTATTGCGCTGTTTACTTCTATCCAAGGCAAGTCATGTGGTGCGTAGTGCCAGCTTGTCCCTTCGTCTCTATAAGCATAAGTGGGAACAATGATGTTGCCATGAGTGAGAGAGGAAAGTGAGCCACAAGAGCCAATGCACACAAAGTTTTTTACGCCACGCACAAAGTATTCTTCAATAAAACTAGCTACCACTGGTGCTCCAATTGGAAGAAGAACGCAAGCTATTTCTTGGTCTTTGTACTTAAAACCATAAACAGGGCAACGGACACCGCATTTGAATGTTGAAAGCGTTGTGCATTTAAGCTTATCTTTTAGGGCATTAAATAAGCTAAAAGACCACATAATAATAGCGACTTTTGGCATATTATTGCGCTCACTTATAATTGAACTTGGTTTAAGTAACTCTTCTTCATCAAAAAATGGCAACATACACGCTCCAAACTAGTTTTGAAACTTCCTCTTTAATTACTAGAAGAAAACAAGTATATTTGCAGTATGACAGAAAAACTTAAAAATATTCAATTCATAAAACTCCCCGGAGACAGAAAGATTGGAGATACAATTCTCAAAGGCAATACAGCTCTTCCTGTTTTGTTTGAAAAAGGACAAAAGCCAGAAGACATAGATTTTAACAGCATAGTCGCAGGGCTTATAAAAGTAGTTGCTTGGGACCCAGAAAACGAAAACATTGAATACTACAAGAATGTTCTCTTGGGAATGCAACCAAATGTCATTAAAGAACTAAATCTTGCATCTATATCTAAAAGCAAGCAAAAAGATTTTGATTTTGCTCTTGAGCTCATGCTTGCTGTTAAAAACTTGTCAAACGCACCAGAAAGTTATGTCAATTTGGCTGTTCTTTATGCTCAAATGACAGTTGATTTTCATAGTAAACATGATGATGTAAAAGCTGACATGTATGACGATAAAATCATCCAAGTGCTCAACGAATGTATTGAAAAACATCCAAATTACGCGCCAGCATATAGCGAAATATCGGCTTTCCACATGAGGCATGGAGACCTTGAGAATGCAAGAGATTATCTTGCACGTTACGTAAAACTAGAAAATGATGCTAAAAAAAGAGAGCAAGCTCAAAAATCGCTAGACAATTTCAATCAAATATTAGACTCAAACAATAAGCTTTTGTATGTGTATGACAAAATGATGATGGGTTGTGCAGACGAAGCTCTAAGTGCCATAGAAAAGCATATTGCCCAAGGAAATAAATCATGGGAAGCCTATTTTTTAAGAGGTTGGGCGAAAAGAGTTCTTGAAGATTATGATGGTGCACAAAAAGACTTACTAGAAAGCCTTAGATTGGACTCAAAGAATGCAGAAGTCTATAACGAACTTTCAATTTGTGCAAAAGAACATGGAGATGTTGAACTTGCAAAGAACTATCTTCAAATTGCTTTAGATTTAGATGATGAAGATATGACTTACATCACAAACCTTGCTTTTTTACACCTCAATGATGACGAGTTTACAGAAAGCCGTGAGCTTTTGGAAAAAGCACGAGCAATTGACCAAAATGACCCACATCTTAAATTTCTCATGCAGGAATATGAAGAAAAAACTGGTGATGTTATTGGAGATATAATAAGTGAAGAAATCTATACAGACGAGCAGTTTGAAGAACTCCACAAAAAAGAGCACGAAGAACATCATCACCATGAAGAGATTTAATTGCAATGAACAAAACACTAATATGCAAAACACAAGATGACATGGTAGAACTTGGCAAAATAATTGGTTCTCAATGTCAAGAAAAGATGGTTATCTCTCTTAGAGGTAGCCTTGGTGTAGGAAAAACAGTTTTTGCACGTGGCGTTGCACGAAGTTTAGGCATTGAAGAAGCAATAGTGAGCCCTACTTTCACGCTCGTACAAGAATATGATGGCTCATTACCTCTTTACCACATGGACCTTTACAGAATAGAAACTGTAGAAGATTTTGAAATGATTGGTGGTGAAGACATGCTCTATTCTAACGGAGTGTGTCTAATAGAATGGAGCGAAGTAATTGACAGTCTTCTTCCAAAAGACACTGTGTTTATAAGCATTGTTGTAAATGCAGACCAAAGCAGGACTGTTACGATTCAAAGTACAAAGGAACTTTCATTGTGTTCTTTATGCACAAAGTAGGAACTAAAATACAATTATGCAGTGGTAAAATGGCATCTATATGTAGACTATATGGCAACCACATGACAATGCAACACAACCGGAAAAACTGGAGACGATAAATGAATGAAAATAATATGAACGTTCTTGTTTGCGACACTTCTTCACAAGCACTCACAACAGGACTTTTTACACCTACTTTTAAGGAAGTTCGCACAGTACAAGGGAAAACAGTTCAGCACTCAGAACGCCTTATACCAACAGTACTTGAATTGTGCAAAGACGCAAACATTGAAACTAAGGACATAGACCTTCTTATTTGCACACGTGGACCCGGCTCATTTACAGGACTTAGAATTGGCATGGCAGCATTCAAAGGGATGGCTTTTGCTTTGGATAGGCCAATAGTATCGGTCTCAACGCTTGAAGCTTATGCACGTTGCGCTGGCCCGTTTGAAGGAGTTGTCGTGCCAGTCATAGATGCAAAAAAACAACGTTGGTATTTGAGCGCTTTTGAAAATAAAGCTCGCCTTGTTCCAGACTTAGATGGCACGTGTGTTGATATAGCAAGCGCACTTGCCAATTATAAAAATATTCTCCTCATTGGGCCTGATGCCAACACTTTTGAAACGGAATTAAAATCTTTCTATGAAAATGTTGATACTAAAGCTGAAACAATGGCTCAAAGTTGTACTAAAAAGCACATTTTTGTAGACATGCTAGCAAATGAGGCCATTGCAAGTGCAATTTATGAGCTAGGACTAGAACAATATGAGAAGCTTGGGCCAGACGATATTGGAC
>CAVDPO010000074.1:0-5921 GCA_963610855.1 Segatella copri | reverse complement strand
AATTACACAAATGAAGAACGTAACTAACAAAGAATAGACTGCAGTAGTACGCAATTTATCCTTTTCTTCTTTAGATAGGTCGGCGAGTTTAATTTTTTTGGCCAAACCAAACCCCATTCACAAGAGCTTAATTTGGTTGCTTTTGATTGTTTAATTCTAGCTTTAATCTTAACTTATCTATAAGTAAAACGCAAATAAAAACCAAACGAAAAAATCAAATCAGAGGCAAGCTTCTAGCAAGAACAATGCTCCTTGTAAAGGGCTGGATTTCACAGCATTAAGCTATAAAAAAAGACACCACCTATTTGTCTAGGAAGTGTCTTTTTCTTAGGCTTTTACCCTATGTTTTTGCCTTATCTTTTACCCAATACGCTTTTCAAGCTCCTCTAACAGTGTTGCGAATTTTCTAACAGCTGCCTCAACAGGAGCTTGAGTTGACATGTCAACACCTGCAGATTTGAGCGATTGAATTGGGAACTTGGAACCACCAGATTTAAGGAAACTAAGGTAGTCGTTAAGCTCTTTTTCTCCACCATTTATAACTCTCTCAGAAAGAGCAATTGCTGCGGAGATGCCTGTAGCATACTTGTAAACATAATAAGCATTGTAGAAGTGTGGAATTCTTAGCCCTTCAAGGTCTGAATTTTCTTCAAAATGCATTTCTGGACCAAAATAAGACTCCAACAATCCTCTATAAGTCTTACGCAAAGAATCAACCGTAAGAGGCTCTCCGTTTTCTTGCTGAGTGTGGCACAAAAGCTCATACTCTGCAAACATAGTCTGGCGGAATAGCGTTGCAATAATGTCATCGACCTGTTTTGCAATAATATATGTTTTCATTTCTTCGCTTTCTGCATTATCCATAAAGTACTTTGCAATTAACTGCTCATTGAAAGTAGATGCGACCTCGGCCTCAAAAATTGTGTACTCATAGCAAGGGAACGGATTATTTCTCTTTGAATAGTAGCTGTGCATACTGTGGCCACCTTCATGTGCAAGAGTGAAAACATCTCCAAGGACATCCTCTTTGTAATTCATGAGAATGTATGGCTCTCCAATAAAACCACCACTTGAGAATGCACCACTGCGCTTTCCTTTGTTTTCATAACGGTCAACCCAACGGTCTTTTGTAAGCCCATCATAAATAGTGCTAGTATAGTCTTTTCCAAGAGGCTTTAGAGCTTCTTTTACAATTAGGGCTGCTTCATCATAAGTTTTGTGAGTTTTGACAGACCCAACGAGAGGAACGTACACATCATAATGTCTAAGCTCATCTAGCTTGAGAGCTTTTTTCCTAAGAGAATAGTATTTATGAAGAGTAGGGAAAGCCTTGTGAACAGCCTCAATAAGGCCAGTGTATACACTCTTTGGAACATCATCTCTGTAAAGAGCTTTATCAAGAGCTGTCTCAAAACCACGGATTTGTGCATTAAAAATATCTTGCTTAACAGAGCCAGCATACAAAGTAGCTATAGTTTGCTCGTGAGACTGATAAACACCATAGAATTTTTTATAAGCACGTCTTCTTACATCTCTGTCTTGGTGATTCATAAATTGAGACCACGTACTTTGTGATAACGGCGTGCCATCTATCTTTCCAAAATTCATATCTACATTTGTGAGCATGCCAAAAGCTTTTTGAGGAGTGTCTTGTAATTCTCCCTCTTTAGCTAAAAGTTCTTCCTCTTTATGCGATAGCGTATGATTTTTTTGTCTCATTATCTTTGAGAGCATGACTTTATAATCGCTAAACTCCTTTCCTTCAATCCATTTTGGCAAGTCATCAATGGCAAGAATTTCAGGAGTCATAAAGCTCGTTGCTGCACTATAAGTGGTATAAACTTGGGAAATAAGGCCAATCATTTTTTGGTTTTCAGGTTCGCTTGCATCTCCTGAGTAGTGCAAAGATGCATACACATACGCCTTTTCTATAATAATTGACATCTCTGTGTCCCACTTGAGCGCCTCCAATAACATCTTTGGGCTTTCTCCCAACTTTCCACAAAAAGAGTCTGCCTTTTTCATGTTGTCTTGAAGGAATTTGAGGTCATTTTCCCAATCCTGTTTTGTTGCATACAGCTTGGAAAGGTCCCATTTATCCTCTTCTTTAACCTGATTTCTCAATGGAATGTTTTGTGCCATCACAATCTCCTTTTCTTTTTTAGACTAATATCCTCGTCTCATCCAATTTTATTTGTAAGAGGTTTTTGCAAAACCTACTACTCTATACACTTAAGAATTGCGCGTGAAGCTTTTCCTCTATGACTGTATATATTCTTTTCTTCTTCTGAAAGTAGTGCCATTGGACTTTTTGCTTCATTGCAAAAAAAGACAGGGTCGTAACCAAAGCCACAAGTGCCAGTTTCTTTTTCTAAAATGTGGCCCTTGGCGCTTTCTTGTACGCAATAAGCTGTCCATTTGTCTTTAAGAAGTACCATTGCGCAAATAAAACGTGCAGTTCGTTTGCTTTCTTCTACATTTCTCAATTTTGAAAGAAGAAGCTCGTTTTTTTCTTTTGCGCTAAGAAGATGTATGCCGTCCTTGCTACCAAACCTAGCAGTCTTAACACCTAATTGACCAGGTAAAGCATCTACAATTAAACCAGAGTCATCGGCTAAAACTGCATAATCCTGTATGCCGTTGGCATCTAGCACAGCTAGTAGAGCTTTTGCTTTAATCATTGCATTTTCAAGAAAAGTTTTTCCATTTTCTTCACAGTCAAAAGAAAGACCTAGTTGACTTGGTAAAATTACTTCGTGGCCTTTCATAAGTTGTTTTATTTCTTTTTTCTTATGTTCATTTGAACTTGCAAGAACGATTTTCATAAAAAGAGAATAATTTATTTACCCAAACAGTTCAATTGGCTACTCGTTTTACAAGTAATGTTAAACTCTTCAAAAGGGTAAAAATGAGGGACTATTGAATTTGTGAGTTTGTTTTTCTTAATCTTCTTTAGCGCATCCAAAACCATTGAGTAAAGGCCGTTTTCTGTTGTTGGTATTTTGATATTCACTCCTTGTTTTGCTAGAAGAATTGCTTTCATAACATTGCTAACTGTATACACTGTTGATGCTACTGTTCCCTCTGGAATATTTAGAAGATTACTGATTATTGGGTAGGGGACTTTCTTTCGAGTTTTGTCAATTTGAATTTTTGCTAAATTTCGCCTGTTTTTGTGTATTTCTATTTTATTTTTTAACAACTCTTTTGTTTCTTCTTCCAAAGAAAACATCCCTTCTGCTGCCAACTCTTCTTGAAGACTTAATATCGTAGCCCAATTAGCATTTCTTTTTTGAATATAGAGCATTCTTTTATTGTGCTTGTCTTTATCTGATAGCCTGTCAAAAAGATACTCATTGATTGCAAAAGTTTGCATCACATTAAAGTTAAATTCTTGGCATAAGTGTTCAATCATGAGTGTGTCCAAAAAAGGGAGCATTGTGCACATGAAAATGAAGATTCTTTTTTGAAAACTTTTACGTTTATAGCAAAGAAATTTAAGAGCCTCAACTGCCAGCCTATCGCAATTTCTAAATAAGTTATTACTGGCAGTATTGTTATCAATATCACTATCAATTCTATCCCAATTTTCTTCTAGTTCGTCTATGCAAAGGGCTTTTCCCAATTCTTTAACAATAGCAACAGACTTGTGTGTTTCTTTTGTTTTTTTCGCAAGATAATTGTATGCACAAAATTCTGCACTAAACGTTAGATAAACTAAAAAAGGACATTTTGTTTCATCAAAGTTTTCTACAAATCTCCTGAATTTTGATTCAAAATGCAAAAGAAATCCTGAAAGTTCTTCTTCGTCAAGTATCTTTCTAATTGATGGTTGTGTGTAAACTTTGATAAGACACAAATCACGTATTTCTTTGTACAACTCTTCCACGCAACAACTATTTGCTGTGTCTTCACTCTTGAGGGTTTTGAACCGTGTTACCATGTTTGGTAGACGTTCCCAATTGGAACAATTCTTATCCATGTGTGCTCCCGCACCACACTCCTGTGCTTATAAAGCTAACACAGTAAATAAAATAAAGAAAGTCTTATTTTTATTATTTTTTCTTTGGTGGCTATACGTTGCCATAAAACTGGGCTAATCCCACCATTTTTGTGCAAGAGCCAAAAAACTAAAGCTCCCAAGAAAAACCTTAGGAGCTTATAAGCAGCAGACGAGATTCGAACTCGCGTAGGCCACCTTGGCAAGGTGGTGCGTAACCACTACGCTACTGCTGCAAGACAGTACGTCTTATAACATTTTTGAACGAGTTAGGCAATAGGCTGGCCAATTTTTTGGTAAAAAGATATTGAAACATTCCTAGAGATTGGATACATTCCTTGAGGAGAAAGGGCTGTAGCTTTTGCAACACTTTCTCATATAACAATTTTTTGACGGGATTTAAGCTCTACTTGCTCCGTCTAAGAAATAGCTAAAGGAGGAAAACATGGCATTGTTTTCTACAGAGATGGTGAGTAAATATCATCCAGATAAGTTTGCAGATCAAATATCAGATGCAATTTTAACGTATTATCTCAAAAGAGATCCAAATGCGCACGTTGCTTGCGAATGTATGGCAAAAGGTCGTACTGTCGTGCTTGGAGGAGAGATAACTTCTACACTTGACCACGGAGAAGCGCATCATGAAGAAATCGTGCGTGAAGTAGGCCAGCGCCTTGGCTATGCAGTGGACAATGTTATTGATCTAATTACGCCCCAATCCACACAAATTGGAAATGCTGTCACAAGTTGCGAAAATCTTGGAGCCGGCGATCAAGGCATGATGTTTGGCTATGCGTGTAGGGGAGGCAAATACAACCTACCATACGGACAGGAGCTTGCAATTAGTATTATAAACGCAATAGAGACCGATATCCTTGTAAATCCAAATTCAATTTTCAAAGGCGATGCCAAAACGCAAGTAACAACAAATTTAGACACAGTTGGGTACAAAAAGGACGTGGACACAGTTTTAGTATCGGTTTGCCATAAAGAAGGGCTGTCATTAGAAGATGTTAAAAAACATGTAATGGATCTTTTGGCGCGAGTTCCAGGTTCTTTAGATGGTCGCGTTTTGATAAACCCTGCAGGTATTTGGACTTTAGGTGGTCCTGATGCCGACTGTGGTCTCACGGGGCGCAAAATTGTATGTGACCAATATGGCGGTTATGCTCCTGTTGGCGGTGGTGCATTCAGTGGTAAAGACCCAACAAAAGTAGACCGCAGTGCTTCTTACATGGCGCGCCGTATTGCTGTAGATTTGGTTAAAAAACATGATCTTGAAGACTGTACGGTTCAGCTTGCTTATGCAATAGGAAAGAGCCTTCCTGTTTCTGCAAGTGCAACAGGGCATTATTCTGACGGCTCTTTATTCAAAGATGGCACCTCGTTGTATGATGAATATGATCTAACTCCAGAAGGCATGATTAATTTCTTATCTCTTAGAACTTTGGATTACAGCGCAATTGCCGGTGGCAACCACATGATTCATTTTCCAGAAGTTCTTGTATAAGAAATAAGGATTTGTAGAGGTTTTTGCAAAAATATTTTTATAAAATTCTTTTGCGAAAGCCTCTTTACTTACGTGTTAAACATAGTGAATAAGAGGTACTCCAAAATGCCTTTTTCGATACTTTTGGCTTTTAGGATATTGGCATAAAAGAGGCTTTTAACTATATTGATTGTAATGTTCTTCTAATGATGCTGGCACAATGGGTGCTGTTACTTTATTCATTGAGCCAAGATTGCTTTTACCTCATTTTTACTTAGAGAAGTAATCTCTGAAATCATATCCACAGGAAAATTTTTATCTCTCATTTGTTTGACAATGCGTGCTTTTTCTTCTATTCGCCCTTTGGAAAGGCCTTGCGAAAGTCCAAGCGACAAACCTTCAGAAAAGCCATCTTTTTTGCCATCTTTGTAT
>CAVDPO010000073.1:0-4716 GCA_963610855.1 Segatella copri | reverse complement strand
CTCGTCACACACAATACCAAGGAATTCAGCCGCATTCCAAACCTTGTCGTTGAAAATTGGATTCTGTGATTCTCAGATAAGCAAGATTCCTCGACTATCATAAACAAACTCTGTATTATCTGCTCCACACCTAATCGCCCTATCCAAAGCCATCACCGGCATCTATGCCATAGTTTAAAATCTCTGTAATAATCAAACAATCCCAACATATACTTAACAAAAGACGTAGGATTACCATTTCCTACATGTAAATCATTTTTCTTGACCAGTTGCTCGAACATAAAATATATTTCTACCCGAGCCTTCTCTGATGAGAAATCCTTCTTCTGTGAGCTTCTTCAATGCTGCTAGAGCAGAAGACCTTCCTATGTTGGGACAGTTGATAAGAGTGTCAGCGCCTGTAAATTTACCAATTTTTGACTCAGCATATTTTCTTACAATATCATAAGCAGTGCTTTTGGACCCTCTTTCCATCATTACTCCTACTCGTTCTTCAAACTCCAGATAACAAGCTAAAATCACCTGTAACATATATTTGATGAAGGGTGTTGGGTCATTTTTCTCTTCATGCCATCCCAAGTCAGCTTGCTCAAGGGTATCATAATAACGATCTTTTGTTTTCTCAATCTGCTTTTCTATACTAATGTACTTCCCAACACTGTATCCACTCTTATAAAGAAGAAGTAACGTTAAAAGCCTGCTCATCCTTCCATTTCCGTCATTAAATGGGTGAATGCAGAGAAAATCACAAATGAATGTAGGAATCAGAATCAAGGCATCTATTTTTTCTTCTCTTATTGCAGTTTCATATGAAGAACAAATTCTCTCAACAGCTTCCGGCGTATCATAAGGTGAAACTGGAGTAAATCTAGTAAACATTTCCCCATTAGGCCTTATTTCATTAATGAAATTCTGAGTGTTTTTGAATTGTCCTCCATACGATAATCCCGTTCTCTTAAGAAGATCCCGGTGAAGTTGCAAAATAAAAGAAGGCCTAAGAGGAATGTATTCATTACTCTCATGAATTGTGTTGAGCACATCCCTGTAACCCATTATTTCATTTTCATCACGATTTCTAGGGGTGGTTTTTTCTTCAAAAAGTTGCTTCATCCTAGCACTTGTAGTGACAATGCCTTCGATTTTGTTGGAGGCCTCTGTACTCTGTATCCTTGCAATCTTAACTAAACGAGAAAGCTCCACGGGTTTTTGCCGAATGAATAGCTCCTGTCGTCCCTTACACTCGTGAATCTTTGCAACAAGATTCAATATATCTGCATCCCACTTTTTTTCAGCAAGAAAACTATAACCAAATGCCCTCATATTTTTCGTCCAATCTTTTCTTTTTCGTCCAATTTTACCCCTTTTCTGGACAAAAATCAATCATCTGGATGAATGACACACCCTCATGTTATTTGAGTGGTTATTATCTTATTTTTTTTGGCAGTCTAAATTGTACTATATCGTGCAGTCCCGCTTTATACTACATTCTAGATTGTGAGCAGAAAAAACATGTTCTCTTGCAAATTTATCCATGTGGCAAAGTTCTTTGACAATTGGTTTAAGATTAGCCCTAATATTCGTTTGGTCATACGGACACACTGGTTTAATAACAGGAAAATCATATGTTTGAGATAGCCTAATTATGGTTTGTTCATGAATTTCAATCATTGGGCGAATAACATATAACTTGCCATCAAAAAACTCTTGAATAGGATTCATTGTTGCAAAATTTCCTCTAAAAAAGAGGTTCATCATTGTCGTTTCAACTAAATCGTCAAGATGGTGTCCCAATGCAATTTGCTTAAAACCTCTATCTCTTGCAGTCTCAAAAAGGATACGTCTGCGGTTACGTGAGCATAAGTAACAATTAAAATCGCCCTTAAAACTTTCTGGGGCTTGGTACTCATCATGAATTTCAAAATCTATATCAAGGTCCTTAAAATATTGCTCAAGACGAGGCCTAAAAGACTTGTCAATAGGATGTTCGACCCAGTTAATCATAATTGCATGGAGTTTGTAATCTATAGGGAGCCATTTTCTTCTAACAGAAAGCGCCATTGCTAGTGCAAGCGAATCTTTACCTCCAGACACTCCAAGCAAAATATCTTCTTTGTTTCTAATCATGTCAAAATCATTAATCCCCTTGCCAACAGCTTTTATAAAGCGCATGACCCATGGTGGCATGTTCCCATTCAAGATATTTTTATATGAAAGTTTTGAACTGTCATATTGGCTTGTGATTTCAGTTTTCATATTGCAATTCAACTCCACAAATAAAAATAATATTTACAAATAGACTTGTTAACAAGTTCAAATTGTTAGAAAATACCCACGTGCGTACAAGATTTAGCAAAAAAAATAGCCTTAAAAAGCGAATTTTGACCTCTTTTTTACTCCTTTTGATAGCTTTTTCTTGCTTTGGTGATGGCCTAGAAATCCCAGAGAGCACAACAGAACAGCCAAGTATTAAAGTTGCACTTCCTGCAAAGCACAACCCACAAAGCCAACTTTTACCCACCCATTCAAAAATAGGCAGCATAGTACAGGCTAATGCCTCTGTATACCACTCATTTCTTTACACAGCTCTATCTAGTGAGTACAGCTATGAATGGATGGAGAACTTTGTAAGTGATAGCTCCAAAAAAGTAATTTCAGAAATCTATGGGACTTATTTAGCACAAAATCTTCCATTTAGTGGTTTTCTCATGTCAAATATGTTTGAAAATTCAGACCAAAGCATCTCAATAAATGTTTGCAACGGAGAAGATTCCTTTTGTTTTGTAATTGGAATTGATGAAAGCTCAAGTAGTAGCGACTTAGAGAGCGTCTCGTCTTTGTATGACAATTTACGTATTATTGCCGTTAGACAGTTGTAAAGAGGTTTTGAAAAAACCCCTAAAGTGATACAAAAGCTATAAAGTGCGTATTTTTGTGCTCTTGGCCATTTCTGTGCTCATTTCTGGGCTCTTGGAAACTTTCCAAAGTAGGGTATTGTCATTTTTTCACAAATGTTCTATAAATTCAAAAGCTTGGCGGCGTAGCTCAGTTGGTAGAGCAATCGGCTCATATCCGATCGGTCAGGGGATCGTGGCCCTTCGCCGCTAAATTAAATCCTTGAGTTTCTCTCTCAAGGATTTTTTTTAACATTTAAGAGGTTTTTGCAAACCTTTAGGAGTTTGTTTTGGTCTTTTTTAGTGTTCTTGGCTCTGGCAGTTGTGGAAACAGTTACATATTTTCATGCAATGGAGAATCAATACTTGTAGATGCAGGGTATTCATATAAACAAATAGAAGAACGAATACAAAACGCAGGATTAGACATCTCAACAGTAAAAGCCTTGCTTTTGACACATTTGCATCCAGATCACAACAAAAGCGCTGGAACTTTTGCAAGAAAAACAGGCAATCCTGTTTTTGTAAGTGAGAAATGCCTACAATATGCGTCAAATGAATACATTTCAATGAACTTGCCACTACAAACAAAAAAGTTTTTTGAACCAGGAGTCCCATTTTGCGTAGGACATTTTGAAATTAACGCTTTTTATACAAGTCATGACAGCGCAGGAAGTGTAGGGTATTCAATAAAATGTGACGAAAAAACTTTTGTCGTTATCACAGATACCGGTTTTTATACAACCCAAATGTTAGATGCCGCAAAAGAAGCAAACATACTGTTCTTAGAATCCAATTATGACGAAGAAATGCTAAGAACGGGGCCATATCCAATTTATCTAAAAAAGCGAATATCTGGAGAGAAAGGACATCTTTCAAACACACAAGCACAAAATTTTTTAAGAGAGTGTAATTTTGACACTATGCACAAACCTGTGTACCTTGTGCACCTATCAAGTAACAATAACGATCCAAACTTAGTTGCATTGCAAATGAAAGACTTTGATGCTTGCATTTGCCAACGAGGTTTTCAATACTGTGGAAAAATATAATAACGAATTATTATGAAGAACCCAGTAAAGCTTTCAAACAGCTGTAAAGTAAAACAAAACAGTCTAAATTGCCTTGATTATTGTACTTTAGGTCATTAATATCGGTCTCTAGGGAGATTTTTTTGCAAAAACCTCTGGGGAGTTTATTTCAAGGAGAATTTGTATGATGACTGTTATCAAAGAACTCAAGACTATGCAACCTGGGCCAAAATTGGTCAAAGCAAGTGGTTGGGTTAGAACAAAAAGAGACAGCAAAAATGTTTGTTTTATAGAGGTCAATGACGGAACATGCCTTAAAGGGCTTCAAGTTGTTGCAGACAAAAATTCTATTGACAATAATCTCCTTAATTCAATTTCTACAGGTTGCTCTGTTATTTGTGAAGGTACAATAGTTGCCTCTGAGGGTGGCGACCAAGCTGTTGAACTTAAAGCATCAAGCATAGAAATTATTGGTGATGCACCAGCTGACTACCCACTTCAAAAGAAAAGACATACTCTTGAATACTTAAGAGATATTGCGCACTTAAGAGCTAGAACAAATACAATAGGAGCTGTTGCAAGAGTGCGTAGCAAAATGGCATTTGCTGTGCATAAGTTCTTTCAAGAAAACAATTTCTATTATGTAAATACACCTTTAATCACAGCTAGTGACTGTGAAGGTGCAGGCCAAATGTTCCAAGTTACAACTTTAGATATGAAAAATCTTCCTCTTTTAGAAGATGGAAGTGTAGATTACTCAAAAGACTTCTTTGGTAAGCATACAAGTCTTACGG
>CAVDPO010000072.1:0-2491 GCA_963610855.1 Segatella copri | reverse complement strand
TCTCTAAACCTATTATACAGTTCATCTCGTTTTGCATTTGAAGTACTACCTGTTATCATTGGAAATCCTAGTCTTTTTTGTAATTTTTTCAGTTGGTCTAAATATTGGCCAATGATGATAATGCTCTCGCCTTTATGCTTCTCAAGTAAGGTATCAACTACCAAATCTTTAGATGGGTTTGTACTTGCAATTTTGTATTTATCACGTCTATTTGCAGTTGCATATGGAAGTGCTAAATCTTCTTGCAACGGAATTCTGACTTCTACACAATACGCGCTTGCAATCCATCCTTTTTGAGCTAAGTCTGTCCAAGGAATATCATATCGTTTTGGACCTACAAGACTAAAAACATCATCTTCTTTACCGTCTTCTCGTATGAGAGTGGCTGTAAGACCGGCTCTATATACTGCTTGCAGTTCTGCTGTTATCTTGAACACTGGAGCAGGTAGCATGTGAACTTCATCATATATGACAAGGCCCCAGTTTCCCGTTCCAATAATCTTCATATGCTCAAACTCTCCATCTTTGCTTGCTCTATATGTGAGAACTTGATAAGTGCAAACTGTTATTGGTCTAAGTTCTTTCTTTTCTCCGGAATATTCTCCAATCATCTCCGGTTTTACATTTGTTTTTGTAGTTATTTCTTTAATCCATTGATGTACAGCAACAACGTTTGGACACAATATGAGAGTTTTGGTTTGTAGCGCTTCCATGATTTTAAGCCCTACAACCGTTTTACCACTTCCGCAAGGCATAACAATTGTTCCATAGCCTGCCCCAGGTCCAAGGTCTCCTAGTAGTGCTTCAACTGCAATTTTTTGGTAGTCTCTAAGGTCGCAAGACATCTTTATGGGCACAGTTTCTGATTTTACAAGTGGAATTTTGTCATCAACAGGAAAACCCAGTTTTATTAAAGCAAGTTTTACTTCACCATGATCATACTTGTTAATCTTAAAAGTGTTATTTGAATTGGGAGTCTCTGCCTCTCTTGGATTGTCAAAAGGCATAAGAAGTTTTGCAAGTTTAGAATTGTTTTCTATTGTTTTTGCAATAAAAGGGTCTGTGACTGTAAGCACATAATACATATCTTCTTCACTTTCTTGTTGAGATTGATCTTTTTGGGAAGTTTCTTTTCCAGATGCATCTAAAGGTTCAAGAAAAAGTTTTCCAAACCTTGAAGAAATATCAATTATATAGTTTTCAACAGGCTGAGGAATTGCAAACTTAGACCATTTTTTTAGTCTTTTAATTATTTCATTAGTATCTAGTCCTGCACTTTTTGCATTCCACAAAGAAATAGCGCTTATAGCATAAGTGTGTATGTGTTCTGGGGCCCTGACAAGTTCAGAGAACGCAATAATTTCATCTCTACACGCATTTGCATTAGGTGAGTGAACATCAAGTAGCATTGAGCGGTCACTTTGAACAATAAGTGGCATATCTTGTGATTTAATTTCGTTCAATTTCATCTCTCCTAGAAGTTGCTTTCCTTGCGTACAGTAGATCTAAAAGTACAATTGCAGTCATAGCTTCAATTACAGGGCCAATTCGTAGACAAATACAAGTGTCGTGCCTACCTTCAATAGCAATATCACATACAGAGCCATCTTTCATTGTTGCTTTTTGAACCTTACTTATAGAAGGGGTAGGTTTTACAGCAACTTTGAAATAAATATCATTGCCGTCGCTTATTCCTCCTAGTATTCCTCCTGCATTTTCAGGCTTGTTATTTTGGCTCCCCTTCATTTTAGTGCTTTCAAAACCACTTCCAAATTCTATGCCTTTAATAGCTCCAATTGACATAACAGCATGAGCAATACATGCATCAAGCTTGTCAAAAACAGGCTCTCCTACACCTTTTGGAAAACCATTTATTGAACATTCAATTACTCCGCCTACACTGTCGCCTTCTTTTTTTGCTTTTTGTAGCACGTCTTCAAACTTGCTAGTTTGCCCGCCAATAGAGAGTATTTTTGATTGAATTTTTATATTGTAGGTATTTAGAACTTGACGTGCTATTGCTCCAGCAATAACTCTAGAGACAGTCTCTCTACCACTTGCGCGACCGCCTCCTCTGTAGTCTCGTATGCCATAGCGCTCTTGGTAAGTTAAGTCTGCGTGTCCTGGTCTATAAATGTCTTTTAGTTTTGCATATTCATTTGGGTTTTGTTCTGTGTTTTCTACCAAAACCGTAATTGGAGTTCCTAACGTTTTCCCGTCAAAAATGCCACTTACAATTTTAATTTTATCTTTTTCTTTACGGGCTGTTTCAAAAGAGTTCTGGCTTGGACTGCGCCTATTTACTTCATTTTGTATTTCGTCTAAATCCAATGGGAAGTTGCTTTCTATTCCATCTATAACCACGCCCATCATTGGGCCATGAGATTCACCAAAAGTGGTTACACGGAAAAAAGTACCAAAAGTGTTTGACATCGTTTCTCCCGTACAAAGCTCATTTTTCAACAATCTCTAGCAAGTCTAGAATTTTGTT
>CAVDPO010000071.1:0-9284 GCA_963610855.1 Segatella copri | reverse complement strand
AACTTAGTATCTCCAACTTTGAGAATTTCAACCTTTCTGAGCATTTGTCTTACAACAATTCCAAGGTGCTTATCGTTGATATCAACGCCCTGAAGTCTGTAAACTTCTTGAACTTCATTAAGCAGGAACTGCTGGAGACTGTTTTCGCCAGAAATTGCCAAAATATCATGTGGATCAATGTTTCCATCACACAAGCGCTCTGCAGCTTCTACATGGTCACCTTCTCTAACGAGAATATGTTTTCCAAGAAGAATGAGGTGTCTATATTCTTTACCAAATTCATCAGTAACAATAACGACTCTCTTTCCTTTGACAACAGGACCAAATTTAACAACACCGCTTGCTTGAGCAAGAATTGCAACGTTTCTGGGTTTTCTAGCTTCAAAGAGCTCTCCAACTCTTGGAAGACCACCAGTAATATCCTTTGTCTTGACGCTAGCCATGAGAAGCCTTGCAACTACTTGTCCTTTCTTAACCATCTCACCATCACCAACCTGGATGTATGAAGAACCAGGAAGAAGATAAGAAGCCAAGACATTGTTGTTTGAATCAACAATTTCAAGTTTTGGTTCAACATTCTCAAGAGAATGGTCTGTAACTCTATATCCAATGATACCAGTCTCTTCGTTGACTTCTTTAAGAAGAGTAGTTCCCAAAGTAAGGTCAACGTACCTAACCATACCATCATACTCAGAAATAATTGGCTCTGAGAATGGGTCAAACGTCATAATAGCATCGCCTGTGTTGACATAAGAATTTTCTTGAACCTTTATTTCTGAACCAGCTCTTGCATCAATCCTTTCTTCTGGACCAAGGACAAGAACTTTGTCTTTTGTTTTCTTTATCAAACCACCTTTTATGCCACAGTAACATTCCTCTTTATCATTTGTACAAATAAGAGAGTTACCCTTAACTTTTACGCCATCTTCAATGCCGTTGGCAAGTTTTGTCTTCTTGGAATAAGAGAACTCTTCAATGACATGTCTATAATAGATATAGCCTTTTCTTGTAAGAAGGTTTGCACCGTCCTCTCTTACGACTGTATTGCCTGTAAGTTTTGTTACATACACAGGATGCTTGAAAGTTATGCTATTTTCCTCTGCACTTGTAGATGCTGTACCACCAACGTGGAACGTTCTCATTGTAAGCTGTGTTCCAGGCTGTCCAATAGACTGAGCAGCAATAATACCAACAGCTTCACCAACGCTTACAGGTCTATTTGTAGCAAGGTTTCTACCATAACACTTTTGACATACGCCATGTTTTGCTTCACAAGTAAGAACAGTTCTTACAAGGACCCCTTCAACGCCAGCTTCTTCAATAAGTTTTGCTTCTTCGTCAGTTATCTCATGGTCAATTGGAACAATGACTTCTCCTGTATTTGGATTGAGAACATTCTCAAGAGTATAATGTCCTGTAATCCTATCTGCTAATGGGACTATAATATCATCACCATCTTTGATTGCAGTTCTTACAATACCATTGATTGTTCCGCAGTCCTCCATGTTAATAACGACATCTTGAGAAATATCAACAAGTCTTCTTGTGAGGTAACCAGCTTCAGCTGTTTTAAGAGCTGTATCTGAAAGACCCTTTCTTGCACCGTTTGTAGAAATGAAGAATTCAATAATTGAAAGCCCCTCTTTGAAGTTAGACTTAATTGGGAATTCAATAATATCTCCATTTGGCTTTGACATAAGACCACGCATACCACCAAGCTGACGAATCTGAGTCTTTGATCCTCTAGCGCCAGAGTCTGCCATGAGGAACAGAGGGTTAAATCCGTTCTGACTTTCTTTGAGCTTGGCCATAAGTTCGTCTGCAAGTTGCTCATTAGTCTGAGACCAAATATCAATAAGTCTGTTGTAACGCTCTTCTTGAGTAATTTGACCATGGTGGTATTGCTCAAGGACCTCGGCCTGTTTTTCATTGGCTTCTTCAACAAGAGCTGCCTTGGAGTCTGGTACTATCATATCAGAAAGACCAATTGTTGCACCAAAGACAGTTGCGTACTTAAATCCAACATCTTTAATTGCATCAACAAGCTTTACTACGACAGAATTAGGACTTGTCTTTAATGCCTGAGTAATTAACTTCTTTAACTCTTTATCGCCAAAGCACTTGTTAAAATATTCCTTAAAACCGATACCATTGACAGCCGGTAAAGATTCAAAGAACAAAAGTCTTCCTGGGGTTGTGTAGTCATCTTCGTTCTTTGGATAAGTAAATCTTGTGCCATCTGAAAGAGTGTAACCAATCTTAGCATTGTAAGAGAGACTCCCTGCTTCAATTGCCATTTGAATTTCATCCAAGTTATCAAAATAATGACCTTCACCCTTATCATTGTTCTTAGCTCTTGTCAAATAGTTAATTCCAAGAACCATATCTTGAGAAGGATACACAATTGGCTTGCCGTTTGCTGGGTCAAGAAGGTTTGTTGCACTAAGCATCAAAGTCCAACACTCAAGCTGTGCTGCCTGTGTAAGAGGAACGTGTACTGGCATTTGGTCTCCATCGAAGTCAGCATTAAATGCATGACATACAAGGGGGTGGAGCTTAATTGCTTTTCCATCAACCAAAACGGGCTCAAATGCCTGAATACCAAGTCTATGCAAAGTTGGAGCTCTGTTAAGCATAACAGGATGCTCTTTTACAACCTCATCAAGTACAGACCAAACATCATTTGTTTCTTGTTCAACAAGAGTCTTTGCCTTTTTTACATTGGAAGCAAGACCGCTTTGAACAAGTTTTTTCATTAAGAAAGGCTTGTAAAGCTCAAGAGCCATTTTTGCAGGAAGTCCGCACTGGTGAATTCTAAGTTCTGGACCAACAACAATTACAGAACGTCCACTGTAGTCTACACGCTTACCAAGAAGATTTTGTCTAAAACGTCCTTGCTTTCCTTTAAGCATGTCAGAAAGAGACTTAAGAGGTCTGCTATTTGCCCCTTTAACAGCTCCACGCTTTCTCTTGGAGTTATCGAACAAAGCATCAACAGCTTCTTGAAGCATTCTCTTTTCATTTCTAACAATAATATCAGGAGCATGAAGACTTATAAGTCTTTGAAGCCTGTTATTCCTGTTAATAACACGTCTATAGAGATCGTTAAGGTCGCTTGTTGCAAATCTTCCACCATCAAGCTGAACCATTGGTCTCAAATCTGGTGGGATGACAGGAATGACAGTAAGAATCATCCATTCTGGCTTATTGTCGCTATCACGGAAATTCTCAACAACTTCAATTCTCTTTAGAAGTCTCTTGTCAGCTGTCCTTGAACCCTTTTCTCTCATTTGAGCTCTAAGCTCTTCACTTAAAGTTTTAAGATCAAGGTCTGCAAGAAGAATTCTTATTGCTTCAGCTCCCATACTTGCTGTAAAAGAATCACCATATTGCTCACGTGCATTGTAATATTCTTCTTCTGTGAGAAGCTGTTTGTACTTAAGCTCTGTATCACCAGGATTGAGAACAATGTACTTCTCATAGTAAAGAACACTCTGCAAAGCTGTTTTGGAAATATCCAAAAGGAGGCTCATGCGAGAAGGAACACTTCTATAGTACCAAATATGAGAAACTGGAGATGCAAGTGTTATATGGCCCATTCTTTCACGACGGACTTTAACATTAGTAACTTCAACACCACAGCGGTCACAGACAACACCCTTGTAACGGATTGACTTAAATTTACCGCAGTAACATTCCCACTCTTTTGTTGTTCCAAAAATCTTTTCGCAGAAAAGTCCTTCTCTCTCTGGTCTGAGAGTTCTGTAATTTATTGTTTCTGGTTTCTTAACTTCCCCATAAGACCAAGCTTTGATTTGCTCTGGAGAAGCCAGTTTAATCATTACACTGTCGAAATCTTGAATATCTTTCATCTTTGCAGCTCCCTGAATCAAAGACTCTTCTTGTTGATTATTTCTTCGTCACGTTCAGTTAGAGCAACCTGTTTGCCCTTTGAATCGTAAACACTCATATCCAACGCAAGACCACGAATTTCCTGAACCAAGACATTGAAAGCCTCAGGCATTCCAGCACTTGAAGAGGGCTCGCCCTTAACAATGCTTTCATAAATCTTTACACGTCCGTTCATATCGTCACTCTTAATGGTAAGGAACTCTTGAAGGGTATTGGCGGCACCATAAGCTTCAAGTGCCCAAACTTCCATTTCTCCAAGTCTCTGACCACCAAACTGGGCTTTTCCTCCCAATGGCTGTTGAGTAACCAGTGAATAAGGTCCTGTACTTCTTGCGTGCATCTTGTCATCAACAAGGTGGTGCAATTTAAGGTAGTAGATATATCCACAGAAAACAGGGTTTACAAAAGGAACACCTGTTCTTCCATCATAGAGTGTTGTTTTAGAGTTGATTGGAAGCCCGGCTTCCTTCATCTTCTCTTCAATTTGCTCCATTGATGCACTTTGGAATACTGGTGAAGAATACCACTCATCAAGCTTAATTGCAGCCCAACCAAGTTGAGTTTCCATAAGCTGTCCAATGTTCATACGAGAAGGAACGCCAAGAGGGTTAAGACAAACATCAAGAGGAGTTCCGTCTTCCATAAATGGCATATCTTCTTCTGGGAGAATTCTTGAAACGACACCCTTGTTTCCATGACGTCCAGCCATCTTATCGCCCTGTCTAAGTTTTCTCTTAGTTGCAATAATGACTTTAATTGTCTCTTCAACTCCTGGAGGAAGCTCATCACTTTCACTCTTCTTTAAGCGCTGAATGTCAATAACAATACCCTCTGTTCCATGTGGTACCTTAAGAGATGTATCACGAACTTCTTTAGCTTTTTCACCAAAGATAGAGTTCAAAAGTTTGAACTCAGGAGTCATGTCGCTTTCGCTCTTTGGAGTAACTTTACCAACTAGAATATGTCCCGGATGAACCATTGTTCCAATCTTTACGATACCTTCTTCATCAAGCATCTCAAGCATTTTCTCGTTGGTATTAGGGATATCACGAGTAAGTTTCTCTGGACCAAGTTTTGTTTCTCTAATATCAGTTGTGAATTCCTTGATATGTATAGATGTATAAATATCATCTTTAACAACTCTTTCAGAGATAAGAACAGCATCCTCGTAGTTATAACCATTCCAAGGGACAAACCCAACAAGAATGTTTCTACCAAGAGCCAAATCTCCTCTATCTGTTGCAGGTCCGTCTGCTATAACATCACCAGCTTTTACAACTTGACCATTACATACAATTGGAGTTTGGGTAAAACAAGTATCTTGGTTAGTTCTTTGGAACTTTTGAACGTCGTACTTATCAACTTCACCCTCAATCTCACATTCAGCAGGATTTACTTCAATTTCAATTCTTGTAGATGAGACATAAACAACTCTTCCGCCACGTTTTGCCTTAATAAGAACGCCAGTGTCATAAGCTGCTTTTGTTTCCATACCAGTACCAACTCTAGGAGCCTCTGGGAAAAGAAGAGGAACAGCTTGGCGCTGCATGTTAGAACCCATAAGAGCTCTGTTAGCATCATCATGCTCAAGGAACGGAATAAGTGATGCGGCAACAGAAACAACCTGTCTAGGAGATACATCCATGTACTTTATTTCTTCTGGACGACGTGTTGAATAGTCTCCCTTGTTACGTACAGGAACCATCTTCTCTACAAAAGAACCATCCTTGTTAAGTGTAGCGTTTGCATTAGCAATGAAGTATCTTTCTTCATCATAAGCATCCAAGAACTTAACTTCTTTAGTAGCTTTGCCATCAACAACTTTTCTATAAGGAGTCTCAAGGAAACCATATTTATTAATTCTTGTGTAATTAGCCAAAGAAACAATAAGACCAATGTTTGGACCTTCAGGAGTTTCAATTGGACACATTCTTCCATAATGGGTGTAGTGAACGTCTCTAACTTCAAATCCTGCACGATCACGGTTAAGTCCACCGCTTCCCAAAGCTGTAAGTCTTCTCTTATGAGTAAGCTCAGCAAGAGGGTTAATTTGATCCATGAACTGGGAGAACTGAGAAGAACCAAAGAATTCTTTAATTGCAGCAACAATAGGCTTGTTGGAAATTAAATCTTGTGGTTTTGCAGCCTCTGGATTTGTGTTCATGCGGTCTTTTGCAATTCTTTCCATTCTTGAGAAAGCAGCCTTGAGTTGTTGTTGTAAAAGCTCTCCAACACTTCTTACACGTCTGTTTCCAAGATGGTCAATATCATCTAGGCTTTCTTCGTGAATGAATACCTTAATGAGGAACTTCATCGTATTGACGATATCTTCTGGAGTTAAAACTGTAAGACTCTCATCAAATGTAGAATCTTCATCACCGGCATAGAACTTCTTGTGAAGTTTATAACGGCCTACAGCTCCAAGGTCATAACGACGAGAAGAGAAGAACATTTCAGGAAGTTCCTTCTCTCCTCGTTCTGTGGTAATCATTTCACCTGGCATGAGAACACTATAAATGTGGCCCAAAACTTCTTCTTTTGTAGGCTCATCACTCACACCGCTGTTTGTATATTTAGATTCCTCAATTGCAAAGCAGTTGAGAACGATATCGCTATGAAGCGAATCTTGAGCTTGCATGTCCACAACATCAATGCTTTTAACACCCAAGCTAATAAGAGTATCTATATCGTTGGCGTTCAATGCTGTTCCAGCTTGGAAAACTTTGACTTCTTTGCCTTCTACTGTTGCATAGATATCTTTTGCAGGATATTGGCCGTCAAATTCTTCCTTTGTCTGGTCATTTAATTCCATTGTTTTGGAAGCATAGAATGCTGCAATAATTTTTTCTCTTGTGTTATATCCAATAGCTCTAAGGAATAGAGTTCCAAGGATTCTCTTTTTTCTGTCAATCTTGGCAGCAATAATACGTTTCTTCTCGTCAATCTCAAACTCGAGCCATGAGCCACGGTAAGGGATTATCCTAGAAGAGTACACACCTTTCTCATTGGTAAAAATTACACCAGGGGATCTGTGGATTTGGCTAACAACAACTCTTTCAGCTCCATTGATGATGAAAGTTCCTCTATCTGTCATAAGAGGAATGTCGCCCAAGAAAATCTCTTTTTCTCTAAGCTCATCATTTGCAGCAAGAGCCAAACTAATCACAGCACGAAGCGGTACACTGTAAGTGCGTCCTTTTTTCTTGCACTCTATTTCCGAGAACTTAATATTGTCGAAATCAAGCGAATAAGACTCATATCTAAGGCTCATTTCGCCATTTGGGCCATCGATTGGGAATGTAGATCTAAAAACATCTTCAAGACCACATTTCTCATCAACAGGCTCTCCTTTCTTGAGCTTGTTGCTCTGGAGGAAACTCTCGTATGAATCTTTTTGGATTCCAATTAAATCCGGAAGCTCACACACTTCATCGTATTCTGCTCCGATATAGGTTCTGTTTATGGGCTTGCCTTTGGCAACCATCGTGTACCCCCAAATCAGTAATAAAATGCCATAAAATAATGGCTAAGAAGAGGCTTTTTCAAAAACCTCTGAACAAAAACAATAAAAAACAGAAACCCTCCCTGTGCCAAAAATGACATGGGAGGTTCTGTCATAAAACTGATTACTGTACTTCAACAACACAACCAGCAGCTTCAAGTTTCTCCTTGACAGCAGCTGCATCAGCCTTTGAAATACCTTCTTTAACCTTTCCGCCACCCTCAACAAGCTCTTTTGCTTCTTTGAGGCCAAGCTCTGCGCTGACTTCTCTAACAGCCTTAATTGCAGCAATTTTCTTTGCAGCATCAAAAGACTTAAGAATAACGTCAAACTCTGTCTTCTCTTCAGCTTCTTCAGTAGCAGCTGCAGGACCAGCAGCGACAGCAACAGTTGCAGCAGCAGCTGTAACACCAAACTTCTCTTCCATTGCCTTAATGAGGTCTGAAACCTCCATTACGGTCATGTTAGCAATAGACTCTAAAATCTCATCTCTTGTAGCCATATTATCTTCTCCTCTATAAAGTTTTATTTTCGAGGTTTTTACAAATCTTGCAAAAACCTCTTTCAACGGTCATAGCATGGTACTATGAAGACTAAAACCGCTGTTATTCTGTTTTTGCCTCTTGTGCAGGGGCTGCGCCTTCCAACTTCTCCTGGTAGGCAAGGAGTGTAGCAGCAACCTTTTGGATAGGAGCCATCATTGTAGCCATGAGGTGGCTAATGAGGTCGAGTCTTCCAGGGAGCTTAGAGAATGCATCAACTTCTGCTGCATTAAAAGCTCTACCATCAAGGAATCCACCACGAACTTTAAGTTTGTTTTCTGTACTCTTTTGAGATTCAACAACAATCTTTGCAATAGAGCTCTGCTCATCACCTCTTGCGAGAACAATAGCAGTAGGTCCTACTAACTTATCATCAACACCATCGTGTCCAAGCTCTTTCATTGCAATCTTTGCATAGCGATTCTTGACAACACGACAAACGGCATCCTTGGCTCTAAGCTGTTTTCTCAAATCAGAAATTTGAGCAACTGTGAGACCACGATAATCCGCGAAGATGAATCCGGAATACTGACCAAACTCTTCTTTAAGCTGCTTTACAGCTGCTTCTTTAGTTTCGTTTACTTTTACCTGATAATCCATACTTCACCTCGCCTATTACAGAACTTCCTTAGCATCAATAGTGACACCAGGACCCATGGTTGAAGCAAGAGCTGTGCTAACGATGAAATCACCTTTTGCATCAACTGGCTTTCTTCTAAAGATTTCTTTGATTGCGATATCGGCATTCTCAGCAATCTTGTCTGCATCCATGGAAACCTTACCAATTGCCATGTGAACAACGCCAGTCTTATCTGAACGGAACTCTGTTCTTCCCTTGCGAAGTTCTGCAAGAGCGCCCTTGATATCCATTGTAACAGTCTGTGTCTTAGGGTTTGGCATGAGGCCTCTTCTACCAAGGATAGGACCAAGACGACCAACGTCTTTCATCATGTCAGGTGTTGCAACAGCAACATCAAAATCCATCCAACCACCACGAATCTTCTCGATAAGCTCTGTATCACCTACATATGTAGCGCCAGCATCCAATGCTTCTTGGGCCTTGTCGCCCTTAGCAAAAACAAGAACCTTTTTCTCTGCAGAGAACTGATTTGGAAGAACAACAGTATCTCTAACACTTTGGCTCTTTTTAAGCAAAAGCTTAATGTGGAGTTCTACAGTCTCGTCAAACTTTGCATAAGAAAGTTCTTTTACAAGAGCTGTGGCTTCAGCAAGGCTGTAAACCTTTGTTCTGTCATATTTCTTGACAGCGTCTTGATACTTTTTGCCGTGCTTCATTTTTCCACCTCCACGCCCATGCTTCTTGCTGT
>CAVDPO010000070.1:0-4207 GCA_963610855.1 Segatella copri | reverse complement strand
CAGCAATAATTAATGCTTTTTTAATAATAACTGGTTTAGGTGCTATCCTGGGTCTTGGACTAGCAATAGCGGAAAAAAAACTATCTATTCCAAAAGATGAAAAACTAGAAGAATTAGAATCTATGATGCCAGGTGCAAACTGTGGTGGTTGTGGTTTTGCAGGATGTTCTGCGTATGCAAATGCTGTTTATGAAGGCAAAGTTCTTCCCGGTCTTTGTGCACCAGGAGGAGAAGAATTGGCCAAAAAAATGGCTCAAGTTATGGGCGTTGATGTCCAAATGGCACAAAAGAAGGTCGCTTATATATTTTGCAGCGCAAGTTGTAAAGAAAAAACAAAAGATTATTCTTACAAGGGCATCCCTGACTGTAATGCAGCATCTATGCTCTTTAGAGGTGATAATGGCTGTAAAGAAGGCTGTTTAGGACTAGGTTCTTGTGTATCTGTTTGTCCTTCTAGTGCTATAAAAAGACAAGAAGATGGAACACTAAAGGTTGATTCTTCTCTTTGTACTGGTTGTGGCTGTTGTACAAAAGTTTGTCCCAATAATGTAATACGTCTTATTTTTGCAAACCAAGAATATGTTGTTGGATGTAATAATCATCAAAAGGGATCTGATGTTAGAAAAGTCTGCCAAATTGGATGTATTGGATGTAAAATTTGTGAAACAAAGTTTCCAAATTCAGGTTTTACTGTTGACCAGAACCTAGCAACAATGGATTATAATAGAACTTCAAATCAAGAAGCTCAAAATGCTTTAGAAGCGTGCCCTCGACATATTATAAAAAAGAGAGTTTAATCTATAGCACAAGCTACGATAAAATTTTATAAGAGGATGGATTCAAATGCAGTATATACTTGGTGCATACAGTCAATTACCTTTTGGTTCATCCTCTGAAGAATATGAGGCTTTACTTGCAACGCAACTAAAGCCTTTATTGACTTTTATATACCAAAATCCAAATTTCAAACTTCTTTTTCACTTGAGTGCAAGTGAATATGAATACTATGAAGCAAATCATCCTGAGATAAACATGCTTATATGCGATTTGTGTCGCAAAGGGCAAATGGAAATTTTGTCATCGGGCTATTATGATGTGGTTCTTTCTCTTTTGCCTGCACATGAAAGATCCTCTCATGTAGAAAAAACGACTACATACATTCGTAAACGTTTTTCAAAAAAGCCAAAAGGTTTATGGTGCTATAACCAAATATTTACGCCATCTCTTATTCCCATGCTAAGTGTGAGTGGGTTGGATTATATTCTTATTTCTACATATAACCAAATGGTAAATAATCAGCTTATGACTAAGCCGTTTTATATGGATGAAATGGGAAAAACAGCTTTGGTCATTCCTTTTGATGATAGATTTTCTAAAGAAACACAAGATTTTGCAAAAGGCAATTCTTCTTTAGAAAAGTACTTTTCAAATATGGAAAAACTTTCATTAAATGTAACAGGTCTTGTGTCTACGATAATGATAAATATGGACCAACTTGCCTCTTTTGAAGGTTCTTCTGATGTTTTTCCATTACTATATTCAAAACTTGGAAATAACAGTACATTGCCTTCTTTGTTTCTTTCTCAAAATGAAGTTAAGCGTTCATTTTATCTTCCTTCTGGCATTTATGGTCGTGATATCTCTGTTGGGAAGGTTCTTTCAATTAACCAATACATACTAGAAAATCCTGTTTTGTATAGAAATCTTGGTATTCTAAACCTTTTGAGAGAAGCAATGAGAGAATGTAAGAAGAATACAGATGAAAGAAAAAACATGGAAAAACTTTTTCTTAAGGCAAGTTCTTGTGGACTTTATATTCCAGAGCAAGGTATGAGTCCTGCAATAAGAAGAGTCTCTAATAAGAGTTTATGTGAAATAGAGTCTATATTGTCAAAATCTCAAGGAACTCTCTTGCCCCAAATGGCTTATCTTGATTCTGCACGACATGGAGAATACATAATTGCAGGAAAGACAGCTGTTTGTTATTTGAATACTAAAGGTGCAATTTTAAGTAGGTTTAATGTTACATTGGCCTCTTATGATATTGCTATGCATTCAGGAGAAGGGCTTTTTGCAGATAGTTTTTTTGATATATCTACAGGCAAAGAAACAAAACTATCATCTAAAATCTACGAAGTGACTCCTTTAGATAAGCGAAAAGTAGATTTTTTTGCTAAAGCGCCAGCAGTTGAGTTGAAAAAAATACCTATAAACATAACTAAGAGATATAAATTTAGACAATCTACTATCATAGTAGAAATTGAAATTGAAAATCTTGATAATTCAAAAAAACTTGAAGGATTAGATTATTGCTGTTCTTTAGGTTTTGCTTTGCCCAAAATTTGCAACTTTAGAACAGCTGACGGTTTTTTAGTTGAAACTAATCCTGTTTCTACGAACATGGTATTGGTTTCTGATAAAGCATCACCATTTGTGCTGTCTGTTGCATTAAGTTGTGATGCCATGGTTTCAAGTACAAATTATGAGCAAAAGGTTAAAACCTGTCTTGGAGACAAGTCTGTTTATGAGTATACTCAACTAAAGATTAAAAAAAGGCTTTCTTTGGAGCCTCTTGAAGATGTACGATTGACAGTTGGATTACGAATAGAGAAACGAAAGGAGAAAAATAATGACCTTACAGAACAGAGCACTACTTGAACAGCTTAAAGAAGATTCTAATGCAATTTGGAGGGGACTTTGACCCGGATGGGTTGAAATCTAAACTTGCAGAACTTGAAAAACAAACGCTTGAACCTGACTTTTGGGGTGATAAACAAAAAGCAGATTCCATTTTTTCTCAAATAAACACTATTAAGGATACTCTTAACCCTTTTGAAAAACTTTTGTCCAATATTTCTGAAACCTACGATCTTATTGACCTTTACGAAGAAGAGGATGATGGAAACGAGGAATATGCTGCAGAAGTAGATGCTAAAATCCTTGAAATAGAAGCTGAATACAAGCCTCTTAAATTAAAAACTCTTCTTAATGGGAAATATGATAAAGGTGACATGTTCCTTACAATTCACGCTGGAGCTGGTGGCACAGAAGCTTGTGACTGGACTTCAATGCTCATGCGAATGTATTTGCGTTGGTGCGAACGACATAAATTCAAAGCTGAAATTCTTGATACGCTAGAAGATGAAGGTGGGTATAAAAGCGTTACTATCCAAGTAACTGGTCCGTATGCATTTGGATATCTAAAAGGGGAGGCCGGAGTTCACAGACTTGTTAGAATTTCTCCTTTTGACTCTAATGCAAGACGACATACTTCTTTTTCATCGGTATATGCGTCTCCTGTTGTTGACGACAATATTGATATTGTAATTAAGCCAGAAGACATAAGAATTGATACTTATAGAGCTGGTGGTGCTGGAGGACAACACGTTAATAAGACCGATTCCGCTGTGCGTATAACTCACTACCCATCAGGAATAGTTGTGCAATGTCAAAATGAGCGTTCTCAAATAATGAATAAAGACAAGTGTTTCAAAATGCTTAGAAGCCGTCTTTTTGATTATTACAGTGCAAAACGAGCAGAAGAACACAAAGCTGAAGCCATTGAAAAAAAAGATATTTCGTGGGGTTCTCAAATTAGAAGCTATGTATTCCAACCATATACCATGGTAAAAGATGCAAGAACTGGAGAACAAACTGGAAATATTCAAGCTGTTATGGATGGAGATATAGACGACTTTATTGAGGCTTTTTTGAGGTGGAATCAGGAGAAGTAAGTGAAAAGGTTTACTTTTCTTCTAATAATTTTTGCTTTAAGTGCATTTCTCTTTGCATCTAACACAAGTTTGACTTACAACGTATTGGTTTACCCAAACAATCAAGAACTTTTGTCTTTTTTAGAGATGTTCTTTATTACTAAACCTTATGATGAAAGTATTGTTCTTGAAAAAGAAAAAAGAGAATTAAAAGCTAATCTAAAAACTTTAGGAGAAAGCCTCAATAAAGCATATGCAAGTGAAGATGTTACTTCCATAGAAGATGCTTCAAAAAAGTATTGGGATGCGTATTTGGATGCTGTTAATTCTTATAATGAGCCTTATAATGAACCTGGAGATGCTGGGGAGCGTGATAAGGCCAATTTTAATGTCAATTATGTATCTTTAGAAACTACACGCCTTGAGAGCGTTTTAGGAAAAGATTTTAGCAGTCTTAATATTGAAGATGCTGTTGTAAATGAAAACCTTTTTGT
>CAVDPO010000069.1:0-9681 GCA_963610855.1 Segatella copri | reverse complement strand
GTCAAATATAGGTGATATTCTCAATGATAAAGAGCTCTCTTTTAGATATAAGAGACTTTATTTCTCTCTTAAAACAAGAATTAACAATCTCATGTGGGACCCTGAAACTAAGTTTTATTATGACTTAGAAGAAAATGGAAATAGAATTCCTCTAAAGATGATTGGCGCATATTGGACATTTTTAGCAGAAATTCCAAATGATGAGAGAGCCGCTTCAATGGTAGAACTGTTAAAAGACCCAAATGTTTTTGGTACAGATAACCCATTTCCTAGCGTTAGCATAGATTCTCCTTGTTATAAAGAAGATGTTTGTGGTTATTGTGGAGCTGTGGTTCCTTTTAACTTATACTGTGTTGTCAAAGGCCTTGAAAAGTATGGAGAGCATGTATTTGCTCGTGAATGTGCAATACGTAATGTCTACTTTATGCTTGATACTCTTCATCCAGAAGAAGACAAACAGGGAGATGTTTGGGAAGCTTATTTGCCAACAAAAGAGGGGACCCCTGCTACTGACAGCAAGTTTCCAGATTTTCCAAGGAGAAAATTCCTTCCACAAGTGTGTCTTGTAACTATAACGCTCATGATAGAAGATATTATCGGTCTAGATATATCATTACCAAGAAAGACGGTGTATTGGATGGTCCCAAATTTGGAAGTCATGGGAATAGAAAAGCTGTCTCTCAAGCGTAATTTAATAACAATTTTAAGCAATAAAAACGCAAGAGGATGGGAGATTAGGCTTGAAAGTGAGAAACTCTATTACTTTACAATAGAGATCATTGACGAAAAGAAGAAGAAAACACTTCCAATTCCAAGTGGCAAGTGTTCAATGCTTATAGATAAACTTTAATGAGTTGGTTTGGTAAATTAATTGGAGGAACTATTGGTTTCTTCCTTGGTGGTCCATTAGGCCTCATTGCTGGTGCTGTTTTTGGACACGTAATAGACAAAAGCTCTGAACTTGAAAATTCTAACAATTTCAACGGTTCAGAGAACCCCAATGGTTTCCAAGAGGGCTTCTTTCATAACGATTATTCTAGAAGATTTTTCTTTAATACTGGCTACGGAAGACATCAAATGGTGTTCTTCGTTGGTGCATTCTCAATGCTTGCGAAACTTGCAAGTGCAGACGGCCAAGTAAGTGAAAATGCAAAGCGCAAAGTAAGCGAGTTCATGATAAATGACCTACATCTTACAGGCCAAAGTTATTACAACGCTGTAAATATTTTTAACAATGCACTAAACCAAAATATCTCATTTGAAAGCCTTGTTAACCAATTTTACAGCAATTTTAGAAACTCGCCTGCCATCTTACAACTTATGATTGATATTTTTTACAGAGTCGCAAATGCCGATGGTATTGTTTCTTCCAATGAAGAAAGACTCATAACGTATGCAGCTAGAGTTTTTCAAATTCCGCAGTCAATACTTGACAGCATAAAGCGCCGTTATGGAGTTTCAAGTGCTCCATCTAAAGCGTATGCGGTCTTGGGTCTAACAGAAAACGCAACAGAAGAAGAAATAAAAAAATCATATAGAAAACTAATTTTAGAATTTCATCCCGATACCGTTGCCGCCAAAGGTATGGCAGACGAATTCAAAGAATATGCCACAAAAAAGTTCAGAGAAATACAAGAAGCATACGAGACTATTTGTAAAGAACGTGGAATAAAGTAAAGAAAATGAGGCTTTTATATCCACAAAGGTAGTGAGCGCGCTATAGATGCCAGTTTTGTAAAAACTTTTATCGTTTTACACTTTTTATAGTTTTACACGTCCTCTAAAAGACCTAGTAAGAGTGGTTCTGTCTGCATATTCGAGGTCTCCGCCAATAGGAAGACCTGCTGCCAAGCGAGTAAGTCTTATCTCTGGATGGTTTTTCATAAGGTGTCTTATGTAAAGAGCTGTTGTGTCACCTTCTTCTGTTGGGTTTGTTGCTATGATAATCTCTGAAAAAGAGCCACTTTCAATTCTTTCCATTAGTTTTCCAAAACTCAATTCTTCTGGACCTACTCCATTAAGAGGGTTGATAGCTCCTCCTAAAACATGAAAAAGGCCATTATAAGCTCCAGAACTTTGAATTGTTATTACATCTTGTGGTTGTTCTACTATACATAAAAGAGCCCTGTCTTTTGTTGCATCAGAACATACAGGACAAGGGTCTGTTTCAGTAAATGAGCCACATATAGAGCAAGGATGAACCAAATCTTGTATTGAAGAAATCTCTTGTGCTAAGAGTTTATTATAGTCTTTAGGCGTTTTAATTAGAGAAAAAGCAATACGAGAGGCACTTTTGGGGCCAACTCCTGGAAGACGAGATAAAAGTTTTGTAAGACTTTCCAGTGCTGTCATATTCCATATTGGGAGAACGCTTGCCCAGCCTCCTGTGAAATTCTATCTTTTACGTTCTTAAGAGCTGTGTTTACAGCAGAAGCTACAAGAACTTCAAGCATTGCCCGGTTTTCTTCTGTCAAAATAGAGGGGTCAATCTTTACACTCTCTATTTCCATATTGCCATTTGCAACAGCTTCTATCATGTTGCCATATGCATAACCGCTACATTTGATAGTTGCAACTTTTTCTTTCATCTCTTGTGCTTGGCTTTTTATTTTGTCCATGTTTTTCAAAAGTTCAAACGGATTCATCCTTTCTCCTCTTTGCCATCAAAAGCAAGAATTAAATCATTTACAAGGTTTTTTCTTTCTTCTTCTAAAGCGCTTAGACTTTTTATCTGAGAAGAGATATTGCCTTGATTTTGTATATTTACAGAACTTGCGTTTCTTTCATCTTCTTTATGTTTCTCTTCAATAGGCGCTTGAAGAGAGCTTGGGGGATTTGACTGCCCCAAAGGAATCTCATCGTGTATCTCTTGCTCTTGGGTCTTAGTCTCAGAGAAAGAAATGACAATATTTACTTCTATGCCAGTTCTTTCTTTTATATCTTCTCTAGTTTTTTGACGATTGTTTAACGCAAGTTGGTAGCACAATTTATTGTTAAACTCTAGAATTAAGCCATCATTTTCATTTTTGACATTCAAAACACCTTGAGGGAGAAGATCCTTTATTGCTTCCAAATCTAATGTTTTAGGGGCGTCTAAAACTGTTTCGTATGTGTCTTTAGTTGAGTCTTTATTTGCATTATTATTTGTATTGTTGTTTATATTATCGCTTGTATTGTTACTAGTTTCGTTACTAGTGTTAGAGTTCTCAATTTTCAAGATTTGAATCTCTCTTGCCAAAGGCTCAACAGATTTTTGATCAGCCAAAGAAGGGTTAAGAGGTGTAATTGTTCCAGTTACAAGGTCGTTTTTAAGACGAGCCAACTGTTCAAGAACAGATGCATTTGATGCCACATAACGAAGACGAGAGAGCTTAGATACAGCAAGCTCAAGTTCAAATCTTGGATTTAGAGAATATCGTATATCTCTATAAAGTGTTAAGAACATCTCTAGTGCAGCTTCAAGTTGTTCTTCATTAAAAGCACTTCTTATTTCTACTGGGAAAGTTTCTATTTGTTCTCCCAATACATTCTCACTTTTTATTCCCTCTTTTATAAGAAGAAGAGTTCTAAAGTAGTCTGTGAAATCTTTGATAACTTGCTCAATACTAACACCTTTTGCCAAAAGGTCGTTTACTTTTGCTAAAGCTTCATTTTGTTTTCGCGCAAGGAGATTGGCCATTATTTGGTTTATACTATCCATTCCAACAATGCCTAATTTTTCACGAATTTTAGCAAGAGTTATCTCGTCGCCAGAAAAAGCAACAACTTGGTCAAACAAAGTATAAGCATCTCTCATAGAGCCTGCAGCCTCTTTTGCAATCCAAAAAAGAGCATCTTTGTCTGCTTTAATGTTCATTTCTTTTGCAGCATCTCCAAGAAGGTGCTCTATTGTTTCAAGAGGAATTAACTGGAAATTGAACTGTTGGCACCGGCTTCTAATAGTAGCTGGGACTTTTTGTGTCTCTGTAGTAGCAAAAATAAAAACAACATACTCTGGAGGTTCTTCAATGGTCTTCAAAAGAGCATTGAACGCACTAAGAGACAGCATGTGAACTTCATCTATTATATATATCTTGTAGCGTGATGAAGTTGGAGGGAAAAGAACTTCTTCTTTGATAGCTCTTACATCATTGACTCCTGTATTGCTAGCACCATCTATTTCAATAACATCTAAGCTATTGCCTTTTGCAATTCCCTTACAATTATCACATTCTCCGCACGGAGTTGCTGTTGGTCCATGAACGCAGTTAAGAGCTTTTGCCAAAAGTCTTGCACTTGTGGTCTTTCCCACACCACGTGGCCCGCTAAACAAATAGGCATGTGCAATTCTTCCCTGCTCAATTGCATTCTTAAGAGTCGACACAACAAAATCTTGGCCGGCAAGGCTTTCAAATTGCTGAGGTCTTCTTCTTGTAGCTGTCACTTCGTATGCCATGATTCAATGATAGCAAAAATTGACATGTAAGGCTATAAAAACAGACTGATACTCCCGTGCTCAACATTTTTACTCTAAAAGATTTTCAAATTTTGAAATTCTTTAAGTTTGAGGACTAACGACGTTTTTATGTAAAAAGGATTTATTTTCTCTTGACAAAAAATACGGGGTTTGTTATAGGTAAGTTGTAAGCTTACAGCGTACAAATGAAAAGGAGAAACCCAGCATGACAGAGAGGAAACTAGGAGATTGTCTTCACAGTCTTCGAATAGAGAGGGGAAAAACATTGCGAGGAGCTGCTAAGGAAATGAACATTTCTGCTATGTATTTATCAGAAATGGAGAGTGGAAAAAAAATCCCTTCAGGACAAATGTTAAAAAAAATTTCCGACTACTATAATGAAAGTTTTTTTAAATTGGCCGAACTAGGGAATAATTCTGAGGAAATTGGCTCAAAACCATCGGCTGCTTATGTTGCTAGAATTGTGGAAGGTCTTTCAGAAGAAAAGGTTATAAAAGTTTTAGATTATATCAAAACAATGGAGTCAAGGGAGAAATAGAAGTATGGAGATTGCCTATATGGTTGACCCGTTGAGTGCTTTAGAGATCGAATTAAACTCTGCGGAAATGCTCTCAAAGTACCAGCCAGAAGTACTTAATGGTCAAAGACCTTTAGATGTTGAAAAACTTCTCGATGATATTTTTCTTGAGACAGAATCATCTCTTCAATTGATAGAACCCGAAGACCTTCCATTTGTTTTTCTTGGAGTGTCAGAGATGGATAATAAAATTATTAAGATCCGAGAAAGTGATTTTTTAAAATGTGAAACAAATGGGTTCTGTAGAATGACGATAACGCATGAAGTTGGACATCACCGATTGCATTTACCTCAATTTGAGAAATGTAAAATGAACTTATATAGGACTCAAAGTAATAAAATTCCTGCTTATGTGAGTTCTGAATGGCAGGCTAGAGTGTGGGCTTCTGCAACTCTTATGCCTTTTCCCGCGATGGTTAAAATACTGAAAACCAACGAAGAAAAGAAAGCAAATTCTATTATACAAGAAGTGGTTGAAAAGTTTTTGGTTTCGAGAACTGCTGCAAAAGTTAGAATTAAAACACTTCAAACGTATATGAAAGATGGGAGGTTTCAGGATCTTGAGAAAGAAATGATAAAGAAAAGATACATGTAAAAAGCACTGGTTTCTGTGCCAGCAGCAACCAGTGCAATGATTCCGAAGTATATGTCGAAATCCAACTCTGTACATTAGATTTTGGCATATTTCACAAAAGCTGTCAAAGATTAGGCAGCTCATTCTTTACATAAAAAAGGAAAATAATATGTCACAATCTAACAAAATGATTATTGATGATGGCTTCAATGCTAGATTTGTCGAAGACTGTGTTTTTGCTGGGATATTGGAAATCCCAACAATAAAAAGACCTGAAAAAATTATAGTACCAAAGGAATTAATTCCTTTCTCTTGTAGAAAATACACAAACAATTACAAGGAGGCTTTAGTTTTTTATGAGAATGACCTACAGTTTAGAGAAGTTATAACCTCAGTGGATGAACATCTTGAAGAAATGGCTAAATTTGAAGCTGTTGTTTCTCCGGATTGTTCTCTTTATTACGATATGCCTTTAGTATTGCAAATGACAAACACGTACCTAAATAGGCAAATAGGCTATTATCTTCAAAGCAAGGGGCTTTACGTAATACCAAATATCAGATGGGGAGATGAGAGAACTTATAGAAGGATTCTTCCTCATGAAGTTCCTTTTGCTTTTTTAGGAGTTGAGAAGCACAGTATAGTCTCTATAGGGTCGTATGGGTGTTCTAAAACAAAAGAAGAAAAATATCATTTAAAAGAAGGTCTTAGGTCTATGCTCTGCGAGTTGGAGCCTGAAGTTGTGCTTGTATATGGCGCGATGCAAGAAACCTTGTTTGGGGATTTTTTAAGAGATGCACAATTTGTTCATTATCCCGATTGGACTTCGCTTAGACATGGGAGAAAGTGATATGGGAACAGGGCGATCTGGCAAATATTACAATTCTTATGGAAGCAGAAAGATCCACCATAAAGCAATCATTCATGTAATGGAAGGGTCTTATACTTCAGGAAACAGAATGACGGGAGGAGGTCATGGTCAAGAGGCAATTGACTATATGGAAAAAAATAAAATTCAATATAATATAGTCAAAACCTTTAGCAATGGAGTTCGAGTTGGAAATATCCCTAGTCATAAAGATAAAAACAAGAGAATAGGAATAGGGCAAGCCTGGTTTCCAAAAAACTGGACCCAAAAAGATGTTGTTGCGGCGGCTGAACATGTGTCGTCCTTAAAAAAGAATGTACATACAAAAGATGGTGTAGCAGTTTTTGGAAATTGGAAAGGTGTCCGTGTTGGAATCATAAAAACAAAAGGTAATATTGCTACTGTTTTTCCTGATTATAATCAAACAAAAACTAAAGGGAGGAAAAAATGAATTGTGAAAAACTTTTAAAAGTAATGAAAGAAAGAGATCGTATTTGGAAAGAATGTCAAGATAACTGGGATGATGGCATTTCTAATTGCTGTAATGAAACCATTGCAATTATTAAGGAAGATATTCCTGGGTTTATAAAATATCTTAAGAGAGATTGTTCTTCTCGAGACTTCTTATACATTACTGATTGGTTTGACGAGTTAATTGAGACAATCCCGTCACAGGAACTTATTGATGCTTTTAGATATATTATGAATAACAAATTCATTGAGGAAAACAAACAATATAACATTGCAAGAGATCTTAACGAAGCAATTGAACATTATGGAAAATGGGAAGTTTTCTAAAAGAGTGGTCCAAGCCAAAAGAGTTCTAAAAAAACGGGAACAAATCACCTGCGTCTCTCCGGCTATCCACTTACCGTTGCTACCTTCCGGTCCTAGCGGGGTTGGGTGGTAGTCGGCAGCACAGAATCTGTTCCCGACAACAAAAAACGGAGAGAGGGGGATTCGAACCCCCGAAGGCTTTTGACCTTACACGACTTCCAATCGTGCACCTTCGACCACTCGGACATCTCTCCAATGCAGTGCAAACTATAACAGAAAAGCCTTTTATTCTTCAAGTAGCGTTATGTTTGCGTTATGTTTGCGCATAGTAAAACCCCGCTTATAAGAACACAGCATAGTTTTTGTTTTTTTGGATATATATACAAATAGTTCTGTATTGTGTTTTGCATAAGTTTGCAAACTTTTTGCTGTTAAAAAATTTCAAAATTCCTGAAAACTTCCTACTTTTGCCAAAAAGCGCAAAATAAAATGATTGTATAGCAACAAAAAGAGAATGAAATATTGTTTTACACACAAAAACAGCAAAAATCTTGTATTTTTATTCACTTGGTATTGAAATTTTTTTTGTTATTATGCAATAATCGCTCTAATTATTAAAAGAGTTTTTGCAAAACAGCCTTCATGTACTTGGCTTTGTTTTTGTGGTTAAAAGAGCATTTTTCTAATTTCATAATACACAAAGTATTATTTTAGTTTTATAAGGTGCCTTTTATCTCTCAAATTCAAATCTAATCTACACAAAGCTTATTTTGTAAAAACCTTAAAAGGATGCTTTTTAGCATAAGGAGCGAGATTATGAAAAAGACTATTGCTTTTATCATTGTACTGTGCGTCGCTTTCTCTGCTGTATTCGCAGGTGGAGCACAGGAAAGTGCCTCCAGCGCATCTAAGTCCGATGTATTCCATATTGGAATTGTCACAGGTTCTGTCTCTCAGTCAGAAGACGACCGCCGTGGTGCAGAGGCTTTCCAGGCTAAGTATGGAGAGGATATTGTTAAACTTGCCATTTATCCAGACAACTTTACAGAAGAGCTTGAAACAACAATTCAAACAATTGTAAACCTTGCTGATGATCCTCTTATGAAGGCTATTGTTGTAAACCAGGCTGTTCCTGGAACTGCAGAGGCTTTCAATCAAATCAAGGAAAAGAGACCTGATATTTTGTGTCTTGCTGGAGAATCTCATGAAGACCTTCCTATCATTGGTGCTGCTGCAGACTTGGTTTCTAACAACGACTTTGTTTCTCGTGGTTATCTTATTATTAAGACAGCTCATGATCTTGGTTGTGATACATTCGTACATATTTCATTCCCAAGACACATGGCTTATGAAACAATGAGTCGCCGTGTTGCAATTATGAGAAAGACTTGTGAACAGTTTGGAATGAAGTTTGTTCTTGAGACAGCTCCAGACCCAACAACAGACGTAGGCGTTGCTGGTGCTCAGGCTTATATTCTTGAAAAAGTTCCAGAGTGGGTAGAGAAATATGGCAAAAAGGCAGCTTATTTCTGTACTAACGATGCTCACACAGAGCCTCTTCTTAAGCAGCTTTTGGTCTATGGTGGTTATTTCATTGAAGCTGACCTCCCAAGCCCTCTCATGGGTTATCCTGGAGCTCTTGGTCTTGACCTCACAGAAGAAGCTGGTGACTTTGAGAAGATTCTTGCTAAGGTTGAAGATGCTGTCGTTACTGCCGGTGGTGCAGGAAGATTTGGAACATGGGCTTATAGCTATGGATATACTGTTTCTGCAGGACTTGCACAGCATGCTTACAACGTCATAAAGGGCGAGAGCGATCTTCTTGACATTGATGACCTTGCAGCTGCATTCAAGGTTTATTCTCCAAATGCAAGCTGGAATGGTGCAAATTATACTAATGCTTCAACTGGTGTCAAACTTGATAATGTATTCCTTGTTTACCAAGACACTTACATCATGGGTAAGAGCGGAGACAAGTATATGCATGCAACAGAAGCTGTTGTTCCAGATTGGGCTTACACAACAATGTAAGGATGTTTGAAAATATATAGGTCTTCCCAAGACCTGAAAAGAAGGAGGGAGGTCTAAAAGCCTTCCTCCGTTTTTCGTTTTTTTACAGCGGTTTTTGCAAAAGAGCTTTGTGAAGATTATGAAGGCAGTTTTGAAAAACCTCTACCCTAGATAAAGAATTTTTGCTTGGAATAAAAAGACAGCATAGTTTTTCAAAGACCTAACTAAGGCTATCTTTTTATTTGAAACAGAACTTCTAGTTTCTAAGGAATAAGTGACGGGAGAGTAACATGAACGAAAAAGATGCTCCTTTGTTGGAGATGAGAAGTGTCAGTAAGAATTTTTTTGGTAATAAGGTTCTATCAGATATTAATTTTTCTATGAAAGAAGGCCAAGTTTTAGGTCTTGTTGGTGAAAAT